>CAMOZG010000008.1 GCA_946630825.1 uncultured Lachnospiraceae bacterium | reverse complement strand
GCCCCACTGCCATACTAAGGGTCACAGCCAGCGCACCGGCTTTCTTTAAAAATGAATTCTTCATCAATATCCCTCCTTTAAATTCTTTGGTTTAAGAATAAAGCTGCCCTTATATTATACAAATATGGTGAAAAATCGGCAAGGTATAAAAAAGCAAAGGAGCAAAGCGGAATAATTTTACTATGACTACAGAAAAATATGTGTTATAGTTTGAGTGATATGTGAGCATGGAAAGGTGTGATCCTATGATACAGACCAATTTTGCAAATATGATCATTGCGTCCGCAGGGCTGGTGCTGGGGATATTGGGGCTCTTGCAGACCCTTATAACCAAATATCTGAAAAAGGGCACCCGCAAGTATTTTGCCGTTATCTTTGGGATAATTATACTTTATCTGCTATCGATTTTGGGCAGGGAGCTGGCGAGAGTCGGCAGCGGCTATGAGTGGGCAGTCCTCTCCCGGTCCACCCTTTTTGCCCAGGCACTTTTGTCCTCGCTGCTTCCCATGGTGGTAATGTTTTTCCTCTTAGATCAGTTCAGGGAGGATTCAATAAAGGATTTTGTTATAAGTACCATCTCCTGCCTCATATGGTTTTTCTATGTAGGACTGCTTATTTACAACCAGTATTCCGGCATGATGTATCGGGTTGATGATAGCAACAACTACACCAGAGGACCGGCATTTTTCATGCTCATGGTCTCCCCTGTCATTATTATGACCATAAATCTGTTTATTCTCTGGCAGAAGCGGGATATGCTGTCAAAAAAGCAGCAGGCGGCATTTTTTATCTATGACACCATTCCCATGGCTGCTGTGATACTGCAGCTTTTCTCCCACGGTATCATGCTTATTATGGCAGGGGTGGTGGTAGCTGCACTTGTGATGCTTTCCTATATAGCCAGCGACCAGCAGGAAGAATACTACAGACAAAAGATAGAAAATGAAAAGCTGAAAAATGAGATCCTTTTGGCTCAGATCAATCCCCATTTTATGTTTAATTCCCTAAGTGCCGTAAGGTACCTGGTTCGGGAGGATCCAAAGAAAGCCAGGGAAGCTATCGACCAGTTTACTTCCTATCTCAGGGATCATATGGACTCCATTACCGTGGATTCACCCATTCCTTTTATGGATGAGCTGAAGCTGGTGGAGGAGTATCTGTCCCTGCAAAAGCTCAGGTTCGGGGATGCTCTAAATGTGGTATATGAATTTGGACATACAGATTTCAAAGTCCCCACCCTGACCATCCAGCCCGTAGTGGAAAATGCCGTGACCCATGGAATCAGACAAAGCAAGAACGGCAGCGGCACTGTGACCATAAGGACTTTAAAAGCGGATGATCATGTGGAGATAATTATAGAAGATGACGGGGCGGGATTTGACCCGGAGGCAAGGTATGAGGACTCAAAAAGATCCCACAATGGCATAGAAAACGTAAAAAAGCGGCTTAAGCTGGTATCCGGTGGGGAACTTTTCATAGAATCAAAGCCCGGCAGCGGCACGAAAGCTACAATAGTAATACCGGATTTATAGTGAAATACATGCATTCAAGCGATCTTTTCAAAAATTGCCCCGGTTTCTAATAAAACAAATTCTGGCGGATAGTGGATTTTTGTAGTAAAATGGTGGGTGGAATGTGCCGACCATTTTTTAATGGGTGAAAAGACGGGAGAACAACATGCTTATTTTTGTCGTAGACGACGAGGAATTTGCTCTTAAGGATATACAGGACGTGATAAGTGAAGCCATAGACGACGCACGGATCATGGGGTTTTTGCATACAGAGGATGCCATTGAAGCAGTGGAATCCGGTGAGCGTCCTGATCTTGTGTTTTCGGATATAGTGATGCCCGGACTTTCGGGACTTGAATTTGCCCACAGGCTTAAGGAATATTCTCCCGACACCAGGGTGATCTTTACCACAGGCTACCGGGAGTATGCCGTAGATGCATTTAAGGTAAAAGCATACGGCTACCTGATGAAACCCATTTCGGTGGATCAGATAAAGGATGAGATCTCCCAGCTTCCCCAAAGCTTCTGGAGCAAGGAAGAAAAGTTGGAGGTCAGATGCTTTGGTTACTTTGATGTATACTTTGAAGGAAAACCGGTGGTATTTAAGCGCAAGCAGAGCAAGGAGCTTTTTGCCTACCTCATAGACAGAAACGGTGCAGCCTGCAGCTCCGGGGAAATAGCCCTGGCTCTGTGGGAGGACGAAGAGGTGGATGAAAGATCCGAAAAGAACCGGATCCGTGTGCTGATAAATGACCTGAAAAACACCTTAAAGCAGATCGGCATGGCTGACGTGCTTATCAGGGAAAGCCGGGAGCTTGCGGTAAGAAAGGAGCTTTTGGACTGCGACTACTACCGGATGCTGGGCGGGGATGAGGATGTGACCAATTCCTACCAGGGTGAGTACATGGTGCAGTACGGCTGGGCGGAGGTGACAAACGGCAGGCTTTCCTTCATAAAAGAAAGCAAGCCCCGGTTTCACAATACTTCGGTATTATATTATAAGGAGACATCTGTACAATGAAAGAATATGTAATGGGAAATGGCGCCATAGCACTTGGAGCCCTCAGTGCCGGAGTGAATCTGGTGTCCGGTTATCCCGGGACACCTTCTTCGGAGATAATAGAGACAGTATCCAAATACCCCCATAAGGGAGTTCACTTAGAGTGGTCTGTTAATGAAAAAGCTGCTTTGGAAGTGGCGGCGGCAGCATCCTACAGCGGCTGCAGAGCCATGGTGACCATGAAGCAGATGGGACTTAATGTGGCATCAGATCCCCTTATGTCTGTGGCATATATAGGAGTAAAGGGCGGACTTGTGGTGGTAAGCGCCGACGATCCCGGTCCCATATCCTCACAGACAGAGCAGGACACCCGCAGGTTTGCGGATTTTTGCAGGATCCCTGTTTTCGATCCCTCCTCCCCTGAGGAGGCATTTGAAATGATCCGGGACGCCTTTGATTACTCAGAAAAATACAGCACACCGGTACTTTTCAGACCCACCACAAGAGTGTGCCATGCCTACGCTTCCATAGAGGTGCCGGAGGAGTTTTCTCCCAAAGCCTATGACGGCTTTGAAAAAGATCCCAAATGGGTCATATTCCCCAGACTTTCATACATCAATCACGGCAAAATAGAAGAGAGGAATGTAAAGCTTTCCGAGGACTTTTCCGGCTACAGGTTTAATACCGTATCGGGAGATGGACAAAAAGCCATAGTGACCTCCGGGGTAAGCTTTTCATACGTAAAGGAATACTTAAAAGACAGGACAGATGTGAGACTCATACGCATAGCCACGGCTTTTCCCTTCCCGGAAAGCTTTGCCACAAAGGCATTGGAGGGAGTGGAGGAGGTACTCTGCGTAGAGGAGCTTAGCCCCTATGTGGAGGAGCAGCTTCTAAAGCTTTGCGGAAAGCACCACCTGTCTGTAAAGATCCTTGGAAAATTGGATGGCAAAGTGCCCCACAACGGTGAAAACAGTGTGGAGTCAGTCTCCGGGATAATAGCAGATTTCCTTGGGGACGAAGGTGGAAAAGAAATTATAGACACCTCTGATATGCCGCCCCTTCCGGTGCGTCCGCCGGTGCTTTGTGCAGGCTGTCCCCACAGGGCGAGCTTTTACGCAGTGAAGCAGGCAATGAAGGGCAAAAAGGCATTTTTCTGCGGAGATATCGGATGCTACACCTTAGGCAATGCCATGCCTCTTGACATGGTGGATACCTGTCTTTGCATGGGTGCGGGGATCACCATGGCACAGGGCCTAAAAGCCGCAAATGATGATGCGGTCTGCTTTGCCTTTACCGGGGATTCCACCTTTTTTGCATCAGGCATGACAGGGGTGGTAAATGCAGTTTACAACGAGGCAGACATGGTGCTTTGCGTCCTTGACAATTCCACCACCGCAATGACGGGTCATCAGCCCCACCCCGGCACCGGTAAGAATATGATGGGGCACATGGTTGAAAAGGTGGATATCAAAAAAGTCCTTTTGGGGATAGGTGTAAAAAAAGTCATCACCACTGATCCCCTTGATCTTAATGGCTCCATAGAGGCGGTGCGCTCCTGTGCTGATGAAAAGGGAGTGACGGCGATCATATTTAAGTCTCCCTGCATAGCCATTACAAAGCCAAAGGACAGCTGCACCATTGATGCAGACAAGTGCATAGGCTGTAAAAAATGCATTACCGAAGTGGGCTGTCCCGCCCTTTCACTGCGGGATGCAAAAGCCTGCATAGACGCGGATCTGTGTACCGGCTGCACCCTTTGTAAAAATGTATGTCCGGTGGATGCCATAAGGGGAGGTAGTCGTAATGAACAGTGATATCTTAATTTGCGGAGTAGGGGGTCAGGGGACTGTCCTTGCATCAAAGCTCATAGCCGCCGCAGCCATGGAGGAGGGAAATGTGGTTCACTCCGCCGAGACCATTGGCATGGCACAAAGAGGGGGCTCCGTCACAAGCCACGTAAGGATAGGAAGTAGTGCATCCTCACCGCTGATACCCTATGGAGGTGCTGATCTGCTCCTTGCCTTTGAGCCGTCAGAGGCAGTGAGAAATCTTAAGTATCTGAAAAAGGGTGGCAGGGTAATAGTTAATTCCACCCCTGTCAGGCCCTCCACAGAGCCGGAGGGCTATGATGAAAAGGATATACTATCCTATCTGGAAAAAAAGACCGGATGTATAATAGTAGATGGTGCAAAGGAATGTGAGGCATTTGGCTCCGCAAAGTTTTTTAATATTATGGTGCTGGGAATAGCGGTGGGTTCAGGCGCACTTCCCATAGAAAGTGAATCCATGATCAATGAGATCGAAAAGCGGGTGCCAAAGAAGTTTACAGAGATAAATAACGAAGCATTTAAAAAAGGTTTTGAGATAGGGGAGTTAAGTCATGAAAATAAGTGATACACAGCTTGAACTTATAGACAGACAGGTAAAGAGGATCTTAAAAAGCGACAACTACTACAGCGGTGTTTATAAAAAAGCCGGGATCACCGGCATAAATTCCGAGGAGGATTTTTACAGGATACCCTTTACGGACAAGGCGGATCTGAGAAATGCCTACCCTCTGGGGATACAGGCTGTACCTGACGAAGAGGTGGTGCGTATCCACTCATCCTCAGGCACCACCGGCATGCCGGTGATCATCCCCTATACCGCAAAGGATGTGGATGACTGGTCCACCATGTTTGCCAGATGCTATGAGATAGCCGGGATCACTGCAAAGGACCGGATCCAGATCACTCCCGGATACGGACTGTGGACTGCAGGCATAGGCTTCCAGGCAGGCTGTGAAAAGCTGGGAGCCATGGCAATACCCATGGGACCGGGAAATACGGAAAAGCAGTTACAGATGATGATAGATCTGGAATCCACGGTGATCTGCGCCACCTCCTCCTATGCCCTTCTTTTGGCGGAGGAGATCAATAAGAGAGGCTTAAAGGACAAGATAAAACTGAAAAAAGGCGTGATAGGTTCAGAGCGCTGGAGTGATGCCAAGAGAGCCTATATAGCCAGAGAACTTGGGATCGAGCTCTATGACATTTACGGTCTGACAGAGATATACGGACCCGGCATAGGCATCAACTGCCCCGACCAGACCGGCATGCACATATTTGATGACTACCTCTACATTGAGATCATAGACCCTGTTACCGGGGAAGTCCTCCCTGACGGGCAGGAGGGTGAGATAGTTATTACCACCCTGGTAAAAGAGGGGGCACCCCTGCTTCGCTTCAGGACCCACGATCTGTCACACATTATTCCGGGAGAATGCAGTTGCGGCAGGTCATATCCCAGACTCGATACCATTAAGGGCAGAAGTGATGACATGTTCAAGATCCATGGGGTGAACATGTTCCCCAGCCAGGTGGAGGAGCTTTTGTCACAGGTGGACGGAGTTTCCAGTGAGTACAAGATCGACCTGGCACATGACGACAGTAAAAACAGAGACATATTCATGGTGACTGTAGAGGCAGAGGGCAGAGTGGACTTTGCCAAAACAGGAGAGGAGATAAAGAGGCTCTTTAAATCCAGACTAAATGCCACTCCCAAGGTGGCAGTGGTTTCCATCAACACCCTGCCCCGATCAGAGAAAAAGACAAAGAGGGTATTTGATCACAGGGACGAGTAAAGGAGAAGGTTTATGAAGGAGACAATGAAAAGGACCGTAAGCTATGAGGTCATCTCAGAAAACGGGACATATGAAGACAAGTTCAAAAAAGATGTTGATCTTTCCAAGATCAGTGAAGAAAACTCCATGATGTCACAGGAGAGTGTAAGCAGCGAAAAGTCCTTAGAAGAAAAGGAAAAAAAGCTCATTCCCCGGGAGGTTTTTTACGAGTATGCCGAGATGAATCCCGATCAGTATCGCAATGCTTATTTCACCAGGGAAAAGATGAATTATGACACTGCAAAGCTTGGCTCCAAGGTGCGCTTCAAGCCCAATGAAGCTGAAAAGCAGATGAATGCGAGCATAGATAAGGCTAAAGCCATCTCCAAAAAGGCAACCGCATATACCTATGAAACAGCATATATTGTGGATCAGGCAAACAGCAGTATGAGAGAAAAGGCTAAGAACCTTGCAGACAGCAGTATGAGAGAAAAGGCGGATAGCTATCTTGAAATAGTGGAAAGTGTTCATTTTACGGCAAAGATGTTTTCCAGTGCCTATATCAGAAAGAATCTGAGCACCTGCCTTAAGATGGTAAAGTCCTTTGATGAACTGAAGGCTCTTTACAAGGCAGGCTATGATGCCTCCATGGATGATCTGCCTGACGGAAACATGCTGACCCATTCCCAGGCAAAGAGGATAGACGATCTTGAGGGCATCATGAATCTTTTTTCAAAGCGTGTAAATGAGTATGTTAAAAAGAATCACGTCAATATTGAAAATGGCAAGGGTGACGATTCAGAGCTTACGGATCTGGAAAAAATAACTGATGATAATTACCGTGACTGGCTTTCTCTTACCGGCGACCTGAAGGCAAAACGCAAAGAGGAGCGTAAGAAAAAAAGCCTTGAAAGCGTCACGGGGGAGGCACTGGGAGATGTGTCCGAACAGAGGCTTTCCAAAGCATCCGAGACCTTTGATCTGGAGCTTGATAAGGTTGAGTTTAACTACGAAAAAATGCTTGCGGCTAAAAGTTCCGAAAGGATCAACTCCTATGGCATGATCCAAAGCTATGTGAACAGCCTGAGAGAGCAGATCGGTGATAAGGCTTTACATTCTGACGAATCAGAAGGCTTTCTTTCGGATGACAAAAAGCTTCAGCTTATTAAGGCAAAAGCCATCTTAAAGATCGCCGAACTGGAAATGAAATTTGCCCAGCTTAAGCTTGACAATGGCGAGGAAGCCATGAAGGATCCGGAGGCTCTTATGAAGCTGGCTCCCTGGCTTTGCGAAGAATACGCCAAGGCTCGTGATAATGCGGCAAAGCTTACGAAAAAGCTGGACAGAAAAAATAATTTCCTTGTGGATGAAAGAACTGCTCCCTCCGGGATCCATGTGCTTACAAGGGAAGAGGCTCTTTCAAATTATACCGACAGAAGGAGCATGGACAAGCGTATCGACCTTTTGAGATCCTCTGACAGGCTTAAAAAGGAGCTGGGAAATATCGACGAAGTGAGCAACCTGATATCTGCCGTGGAAAGCTACTTTGACAAAAATGTCTACAGCTCCGGGGCAAAGGCGGAATCTGACGCCCTGCTTCGGGTCATCAGACTGTCAAAAAATGAAAAGATAGTGACTCTATCACAGGATCATCACCCGGAACTAAAGGAACTTTTAGACAAGGTAAGCGCCCTTACCACCGGAAATTTACAAGTCCCTGAGGGTGCACAGATAATAGATAAAAGCCGTCCCGGGGAGCGCCCAAAGACCACGGGAAAGCGAAACTTCGGTCACTGGTTTGCAAAGCCCCTGGAGGATTTTTACAAGTTTTTCAGAAAGTGGGAAAAGCCTGCGGCTGATACGCCCCTTTTTGCCCACGAGCCCACCATCAACGATCTGAGGCAGGGCAAGGTGTCCAACTGCTGGATGGTGGCAGGCACCACGGCGGTGATAAACCAGAACCCCGACGCCATCAAAGACTGCATGCGGGACAACGGAGACGGCACCGTTACGGTGAGACTGTACAAATCCCAGGACGGTGTTCCCACACCCATGTATATCAAGGTGACAAAGGAGGTGCCCAAGCTTGTGACAGGAGGCTCCATCCATACCTCCGGGGCACTGTGGATGCAGATACTTGAAAAGGCGGCAGCCTTTGTGGGATATAAAAAGCCTACAGAATTGGATGAGAACGCAGGCTATGACGCCCTGTGGCACGGCAAGCAGGGGAACTGGATATTTGCCCTTACAGGAAGGTATGAAGAGCGCATCATTAACTCCGCCAGGGGATCCGTCCTTGTGGAGGGGGATCTGTTTTTGGGAGAGGTAGAGGGCTTTTCCAAACAGAAATCCACCAGTATGGGTTCAGATGACCACCACCTGAAAAGCGAGACCTTCCAGATAGAGCTTTTCAACCAGCTCATCCACGCCAGGGAAAATGGCAAGATATTTACCTACGGCTCCAAGATGTCCAACACCCCCGGCATGACCACCGGACACGCCTACACCGTGGTGTCCGCCGGAGAGGATATGGATGGCCGCTTTGTTCTCCTCAGAAATCCCTACGGCAACATGAGCGCAAAGTACAATGACAATGGAGAACTGGAACAGACAGATTCCTGGTTTACATCCTCCATGAACGAGACCTGCGGAATGTTTAAAATAAGCTATGAGGATTTCCTGAAAAACTGCGGTGAGCTGTCAATAATAGACATGAACGGCGAACTGAAAAATCTCTCGGAGATAAAGAGCGAGCCTGTAAACATGGAGGTTATAAAAGAAGAAAACCAGTCGGATGACTTCTAAAGGGGGTAGCTATGAGCGCAGATTTTTTGGATATACTGAATATTGATGATTACAGGCATCTCATTCCCGGGGAGCTTTTTAACGGAGCTAAATCCGGCGAGTTTACCTGTATTGGGGGTACCTTTATGGACGAGCCTGCAGGGGCTTTGGTATGTGAAGACCTTAAGGGGAATGCCGTGCTTATAAGAAGCATCTACGTGGAGGAACCCTATCGCAGACTGTCGGTGGCAACGGATATGATGGAGCTGATCGCCGGTAAAAAGATCTATTTTACCTATGAGGCAACGGGAGACAGAGCCACCTTGGAACCATTTTTTGAGGCAATGGATATATACACCCAGAGGCTTGACTGCCCCATGGGATTTCTCACCTTAGGGGAAATAGACAAGCGCTTAAGAGCCCTTGGGACAAGCAAGGTGCCGGAGAGCGGCGTCACCTTTTCTGATCTGGAACCAAAGGACAGGGAGACTGTCTTAAAGTGGATGGAGTCATATCTGGACGAGAGGGGCGAGGCTTATGACTGGGTGCATCCTGACAGCGTCTTTTTGATGGAGGACTCAAAGGTAAAGGCATGTGTCCTTATAAGTGAAGTGGAGGAGGGACTTTTGTCCGTGGATCTGGTTTACTTTGAACCCGGCAGCAATCCCAAAAAGCTCATGGGACTCTTTGCCTGGCTTATGGTAAATGTACAGTCGGATTATGATGACTCCACCAAAGTCAGGATGCTTATGACTACAGAGGAGGGCAAAAAGCTTTTTGGAAAGATCATTGGCGATACGGAAATTATCGTTCCCATTGTTACAGCAGCATAAAGGAAAAGGAAACTTATGACCATTATTGATGTTACAAAGGATAATGCATCTGACTTCGAGGGAGTCCTGGGGGTGGATCTCATCAGCGATCTCTCCCGGAATTTCTATCGGGGAATGGCAAGCGTGGATGATGACAATGTATGTAATGGTGCATTTGTATACGAACTTTTAGGGGTGGACAGCAGAAAGGAAAACACCAGCGTTATCAGGCATTTTACCGCCGAAAGTGACGAGATAAAGTCACAGCTTATGGACAAATACGAAAACAATATAAAAGAAGAATATGTAAAAAAGAGCTTCTATGAGACCGCAGAAGCAGATACCGCCGCATTTTATGAATCAAGGGGTTTTTCAAAGGAAGAGGGGGAGAGCAGCGAGCTTGCCATCACCGTGGCAGACCTTGAACTTTTGCCCTTCAATCGACAAGCCAGAATGCCGGAATACATAAAAAGCCTTCATGATGTATCGGTCCTGCAGTACAGGACCTTTCTGAAAAAACTGCTGATAAAGGAGATCCGTGGAGCTGTGGAGGATCTGGCATATCTGCCTCAGAACTGGTTTGACAGAGAGGCATCATCCTGCTCTGTCTCCGATAACAAATTAGACGGGATATTTCTGGTCCGAAAGACTCCCTCAGGAGAGCTTCGTCCCCAGCTTTATACCGCCTTTGGTCCGGATTACCTTAAGATCCTCGGGAGGATGCTCATACGCACCGTAAATTACGTAATAGAAAACTATCCTCCGTATACAAAGGTGGTCATCAGCAGACACAGCAAAGAGGTGATGGCTCTGACACAGAGACTTTTGGACGGATATAAGGGGACACCCTGCTTTACGGGAAATCGTGATGAGTAACAAAAGGATCGGTATAAAGATATGAGTTTTAACGCACACTTTTTAACAAATATGGAAGTATATCTGGCATCTTTGCTTCTGATGCTGGGTGTGTTTGTTATGAGCATCCGTACCACCCGGCGGGAGGATACCAAGAGCATGATATATATTACCATGGTCATCCTTATTATCATACAGGCTGCGGCAGGTATGATCCAGGGCTTTACAGGTGAATTCCATGGACCAAAGATCCTGATGATCCTTATGGATCTGGTGCTGGAGCTGGCTTTGGATCTTCAGATACTTTTTATCCTTTTATATGTCATGTATGAGATATTTGAAAACAAGGATTATATCATGCGAAGGATCAAAATATATGCCATCCCTTTGTATATACTTGTGGCGGCGACCTTTGTGAACCTCTTTACAGGGTGGATATGGTACTATGACGAGGATCTTAACTATCATGAAAATGATATCTATTATGTATACGTTCTCCTCAGGTATTTTTATGTTTTGGTGGCGGTGATATTGTATCTCCGATATCATAAACAAAAGAAAAATACAAACCGGTTCCGCATCTGGTTCTTTGCCCTGCCCATGGTTATTGGTTGTCTGGTGGAGATCTTTTCCGGGTATCTGGTTTTCATGCTGGGAGTAGCCATCAGCTATGCGGTCTTATATATGATCCATGCTACAGACAAAAGCTATATCGACCAGGAGACCGGTTTATACAGTCCCTATTTCCTGACTCAGCTTTACGGTTTTGTGGAAGGCGGTGCCTACAGGCTTTCCAGTGTTTTGACCTTTGATATCTCTGACGAGCATGACGCCCGTGCCTTTTCCGACATCATAAGGATGGTGCTGCCTGATGAGTGTGATACCATTCGTACCAGACCGGGACGATTTATAACAGTATCGGAGTCCTCAGACGCAGGATATTTATTTATGACCATTGAGGACGTGGAAATGCTCACAAAGGAAGCCGGCATAAAGGTAAAGATAGACACTGCTGTCAGAAGGATCAAAGAACCTCCTGAGGATTTCTTTATTGATAAGATCGGATATGCCAGATAAGGAGGATAATCATGTCGTATCTTACAGATAGGGACTTTGCCACCCTGTTTTTGGATGGCGCCACCCTGTTTTTGATCATCAGTATCGCATTCACCATGAAGGGCTACAAGAGAAAAAAACGTGATGATGACAAATATTTTTTCATGCTGCGGCTGGCAAACTGCTTAGTGGCAATAGGAGATATGATGGGCTATATCTTTGAGGATAAGCCCTGGGCTTTTGCCCCTTTTGTACGGGTCTTTGGAATGACACTTTTTTATTTTAGCTTTGTTTCCATGAGCCTGATCTGGGTCCACTATTGCAGGGTCAGATTCAAGTACAGGGGAGTAGCCTCCGAAAGCTTTTTAAGACCAGAGTACATACCGGTGTATATCACCCTTATCTGCATCATCTTAAATGTTTTTACCGGATGGATATTCAGATATGACGCGGATAGCAGTTATCACAGAGGAGTGCTTTTCGGACCCATGTATCTGGTATTGATATCCTATGTGGGAGGGGGCTTTGTACACATTGCAAAATACAGAAGCAGGAGGTCAAACAAGTCGCTGATCCCTGTGTGGGTCTATGCACTTCCCATTGTATTCGGACCCATTTTGACCTTTGCCATACCCGGGGCTGCATCCTTTGCAGCTATCGGTGCGGCAATGACAGTGACATTTACTCATCTTGGCACCCTTAACGAGGTGCTGGAGTAAATATATTTTTACATCAAAGGAGGAGAACTTATGAAAAAAAGAATCTACGCGGCTTTACTGTCCATGACACTGGCAGTAACAACAGTCTTTACCGTTCCGGTATCGGCTAATGATGTGGGGGACACATTTAAAGCTACCATCAAGACCCACGCATCTTTGTTTAACGGAAAGAGCGACCAGTATTCCGGAAAGGTTGTAATACTTCACTCCAACGACGTGCATGGTCAGATAGATGGTTATGCCTATGTCAGCGAACTTGAAAAAGAATATGCAGCCGCAGGTGCAGAGGTCATCACCGTGGACGCAGGTGATTTTTCACAGGGGGATCCCAATGTAAGCATCTCAAAGGGTAAAAATGCAGTTACCCTGATGAATGCCGCAGGCTATGACTACGCTACCTTGGGAAACCATGAGTTTGACTACGGCTATGACCAGTTGAAAAAGAACTTAAGCAGCGCAAAGTTCAAGGTACTGTGCGCAGATATCACAAAGAGCGGCAAGACCATATATGATGCAAATGCTGTCTATACCACAAAAGGCGGTGTAAAGATCGGACTCTTCGGAATGGATACTCCCGAGACTGCATCCAAGGCAAAGCCCGCCCTCATCACAGGACTTAAGTTCTTAAACAACACCAATGGAAAGACAGCTCTCTATGACTGCGGAAAGTCACAGGTGGAGGCTCTTGAAAAAAAGAATGCTGATGTGATATTAGCTATCTCCCATCTGGGCATGGATCACGAGTCATCAGCAGACGGTCACCGTTCCGTGGATCTCTACAACAAGGTATCCGGCATAGACATGATCCTTGACGGACATTCCCATGACGTTATGACGGAGGGACCCTCCAAGGAGCCCATCCAGTCTACAGGAACCAAGTTTGACAATATCGGTGTAGTTATCATAGATGAGGCTACAAAGAAGATCAGCGATCACTATCTTGTGGATACAGAGGGGCTTGAAAAGGATGCCACAGTACAGAGCAAGGCACAGAAGCTCATTGACAAGGTAGACAAGGAGTATGGTGCCACTATCGGAAAGAGCCGTGTGACCTTTGCTTCCGAAAAGACTGAAAACAGATGCTATGAGACAAATACCGGAGATCTGATCACAGACGCCATGACCTGGGAGATAATGAAGGACAAGGATCAGCTTAAGGTGTCCGAGGACAAGGTGGTGACCATCACAAACGGGGGCGGCATCAGAGCAGGACTTGGCATTGGAAAGGTTACGAAAAAGGATATTCAGACCATTCTTCCCTTCGGCAATACTCTTTGTGTGGCTTATGTAACAGGAAAGGAGCTTTTGGAGATCTTAGAGGCTTCCACCTTTGAATTACCCAATACCTCCGGCGGATATCCCCAGACAAAGGGAATCAAATTTACTGTAGATACCACAGAGGCATATGACCAGGGAGATCTGTATCCCAATACCACTTACTATGCACCTAAATCCATAAACCGGGTGGACATAGAAAGCATAAACGGCAAAGCCTTCAAGAAATCTGCTACCTATGCATTGATAACCAATGACTTTATTGCCGACGGCGGAGATACCTACTATGCAGTAAAGGCTTCAGACTCCGTTATGGATACCGGAGTTGCCTTAGACGAGATCGTATCAAACTATATCACAGACGAGCTTGGCGGGATCCTTTCCACAAAGCGCTACGGAACAAGCAGAGGTGATGTGACCATAAAGCCTGCTCCCACAGAGACAAAGTACAAGGTTTCCAACCCCATGGGCTGCAAGCTTAAAAAGCTCACATCCGAAAGCGGCACCATAACCGCAAAGTGGAGCAAGACAAAGGATGAAGTGGACGGATATCAGATAGCCTACTCCACAAAGAAGAGCATGTCTGACAAGACCACAAAGATGGTCAAGGCATCCGCAAGTAAAAAGACCAAAAAGATAAGCGGACTTACCACAGGAAAAACCTATTATGTCAGGGTCCGCACCTATGTAAAGCATGACGGAAAGAAGCTTTACTCAACCTGGAGTAACAAAAAGAAAGTAACAGTCAAGTAAAAAAATAAGGGTTTATTTTATGGAAAAAACAGAGTTTCACAAAGTCATAGACGACGGCAGGCTCCTTCGTATAGAAGAGCCTTTTGGATCACGTGTTACCGTAAGAGTCGAGGGTAAATATGCCAGACTTTTATCAATATTCGTACCGGAATCACTACGGCATCAGGGCATGGCAAAAAAACTTTTGTCACTGGCGGAAGAGGAGATGCAGACCCGGGATATAGAGGTCATGGACGTGGCTTTTTCCGAAGAGATGTGGGATGTGATCGAATGTCTTGAAAATGCGGGCTTTGTTTTTTCCGCCGGTGGAGATGTGATCTCATATGACATGGCAGATGTTGTAAAGATCGCTGACTCCAAAAATATGCTTCTTTGCACCGTGCCCGGGGCTTCATATGTGACTCTCGCCGATATAAGCGAAGAGGAGTACAAAAGCATGTATGGGGTCCTGGACCGGCATGGAGCATTTCTTACCTGGGATGATATGTGTACCTACTCCCGGGACTACAGTATAGTGGTTTTTGATAAAGAAAAAAGACCAAAGGCCATGGCATTTTCCAGGCTTTTGGACAGTGAGTTATATGTGGATCTCATATTATCCGACAGGGATACCGAGACCACCTACGTGGACATGGCATGTCAGAGCCTTCTTACCACAGTGATAGAAGGTATAGGAATAAAAAGTATTGAAAAAGTATCAGGTATAATTTCCCATAAATATATGAACCGGATCACAGAGGAGCTGGGTAAAATGGGGCTTACACAGACCAAGCTATGCGGAAGCGTATACGGGAAAAAGCTGTTAAAAGATATAACGAAAACTACGGATGACTATGTGGATGATGTAGAAGAAATTGAAAATCCGGAGCTTTTGTGGCACATGGAAAACGGATTTATTAACTACCAGACAGGTATCGGTTTTAAGGTGAGTTGGATGAAAAGGAGGGGGCTTTAATGGCTGGTTACGAATTTAAGGAAAAGAAAAAATTAGAAGATGATAAGGTTTTAAGAAAAAGCAAACAGGAAGAGGAGTCCCTCTTTAATCCTGTTCACAGGGAAGAGGTACTTCAGGAAGTAAGCCGGGATGAGGGTGCAGCCGGCGAGATAGCGGCTTATGGTAATGAATACCTTGATTTTACGGATGAATTTGTGACCTATGAGGAAATGATGGACCAGCTTAAAAACAAGGACAAAAAAGAGCTGGAAGACATCATGGCCCTTAAGATGAGAACCGCCATCAATATGAAGGAGAACTTCGTCCATGATGACCGGTACTCTGTGGAAGCAACCAAAGAAGAGACGGAAAAGATCAAGGATTATCTGAATCGTCTGGAAAGCGGTGACCTGCAGGTTGAGGACAAGGAAGCGGTGATAGCAAAGCTTGAGACCATCGTAAACCGAAATGAAGCTCATCTTTTGATGAATGCCCAAAAGTCCGGCGGCGACTCAAAATATATGAAAAAGGTAAAAAGCCTTTTGGCAACAGCGGAGTTTGGACTTTCCCGTGAATATCCCTCCGGTATGTCAATGGAGGATATGCAGACCTTAGGTGAGAACTACCGGCTTGCCATAGATGCATGCCAGACATATCTTGCCCATCAGGGCAGCCTGATAAAGGCATGGACAGGTCGAAAGACCATGGTAAGGGAAATGATGCAGCGCCTTAAAAAAGAGGCAGAGCTTATCAATATGGGAACCCTTCTTTTCGGAAAGGACAAACCGAAAGGAGTGGTTATCTCAAGTGGTCGTGATCTTTTGACCATTGCCAGAGCCTATGAACTGGGGAAGGAAATGAAGGTTCACAGGAAAGATGTGGGAGAGCCCCATACCAAGGTGCCCACCATGTCTATTGATGCAGCAAAAAAGCAGCTAAAGGGTCTTGATGTAGATGATGCTGCGGCAAAGGATGTGCTGGCTCTTTTAAAGTCCGGCACCATCAGTCCTTCTGTCCTTTTCAAGTCCTCTGTTAAGTCACAGGGCGATCTTTCTGATAAAGAGATGAAGATCATAACCGAGATGGCTGCATTAAACCGTCAGCTTTCAGAGTTTAAGGACGGAGAGACCAAGGTGGTCATAACCTATATCGGCTCACAGCAGGTCCGCCTGATCCAGAAGGAGGATAACAGTCTGAACCTTTTGCTGGATAGTACCGTCATAGATTTAGGCTCCGTGGAAAAGGTAAAGCGGGAATACCAGGATGATATTGTGGCAAATGAAGGCAGGATCTACGGTGACACCGATCTGGTTCGAGTAATAGACAGCTTCGCCGGCAATTACACAGAAAAGAACACCGCTGAGCTGGTGAGGGGACGCCGGTTTATGACGGAGATCATGACCAAACGTACAGGCATGAAAAAATCCGACTTTGAAAATGTGCCCTTTGAAACTCTTGTATTCATGACCAGAGGTTATGTGTTAAAGACCATTCCCTTTAACACCATAAAGGAAAAGTGCCAAAAGGCGAATGAGGAAAAAGCACTGTCCGTAAATACCCAGGCAGAGCTTGAGCTTAGCAGTGTGAATAATAAGGGCACTTCAAAGGTAGATTACAATGTGACCTACAAGGAAAAGGAGAATCAGTGGACAAAGACCGAGGAGGAGCTTAAAAATATAGTAGCTGAGCTCATCTACTTTGAGGATACCGTAGCCCAGGATAAATTCTATCAGGACAAGAAGAATTTCAAGGAGGACGGCACCCTTACAGATGAGGCAAAGGCAATAAGATTCAGGGATGTGCTTGTCAAAAACAAGGGGGCACTGGCAAGTCTGGTACATGAAAGCTACCAGAACAAAAAGAAAAAGGATGCCAGGATCAAGGAGAACGAAGAGCGGAAAAAAGACGGTAAGGATCCCCTCCCGGATTTTGTACCGGAGCCTACCATTTTAGAGAAGCTTTTCGATCGTCTGCCCATGTTTATGATGGGAGACGAGGAGCTTGCCCGGTCCAAAAAAGAAGTTCAAGGCGCCTTAAATGAAATGGTGGAGGGTCTGGTTACAGATCTTGAGACAAAAGAGCTGGCCATTGATGAAACTCTGAAAAAGGAGATTGAAGACATTGACAAAGGCTTTGGCTTTGAACTTATGAAGTCAATAAAAAGGGCTGCGGCAAAAACAGCAGCAGACGTAAAGAAGCTGCCCATAAAGACCACCAAAGAAGCTTTAGAAGAGGGCGGTGGTAAGTTAGAGACCGCCATTATATTAAAGCTTATGATGGTGAATGGCGATAAGGAAATGAATGATTCCTTTGCCAAAAAATATGACGAAATGAACGAAAAGACAGAGGAATTAAAGAAGTGCGTAAGCGACCTTATGGAAGAGTGCACAAATCTGTTCTTTGGTGAGGAGAAGAAGGAAGAGAAGAAGGAAGAGGAGAAGAAAGAAGAAGTACAGGAGCAGGAGCAGGATGAGGACTTCCAGATCGAAGGGGAAGTGGAAGTAATAAAAGCTGATGAAATAAAAGTGGACGAAGAAGCTCTTGCAAGAGAACGTGAGGCGGAAGAAGCAAAAAGGGCAAGCGATCACATAGCGGAGATCCGTGCCAGAATGCAGAAGCGGGAAGAAGAAAAGCTCACCTATAAACAGACCATGGATAAGCTGATGGCAAAGCAATCAGCTATCAATAAGGAGAACAAGAGCCTGCCTGAGGATAAGCAAAAGAGCCTTACCGGGGAGGATGTAACTGCCTTCAATAAAGCCCGGGATAGCCTTAATAACATGAAGCCTAATGAGGCTAAGGAGCTTCAGCAGACTTTAAATGATGTGGCAAAGGGTAAAAAGGGTCAGGGCGCATATCTTAAAAATGTGATGAAGTCATACTTTAATGGCTTAAGTGATATAGATAAGCGCTCCATGATAGCCTCTGCCATCAGATGCGCAAAGCCTCTTAAAAAGACCTATACCATGGAAGCCTTTAAAACCCTTAAGGATGAGGAAAAGATGGATGTCTTCGGAGAGTTTTTGGGCGGTATGTTCAAGGGGGCAGGTCCCTTATTCCAGAAGCTTTTGCAGGGACTCCCTGTGGGTGCTATCCCCAAGGGACTTCAAAAATCTGTAGACGATATGAAGGACTCTCTCGCACCCATACCGGAGAACATAGTAAAGGAGAGGCTGGATGCCATAGTCACAAATTCCAATGGCAAGATTGAACGTATCGAGGTGAATAAGAGCCTTGGTGCCGCATCTGTGGGTCAGGCATTTTTGTGTAAGATGTTCGGACCTGATTACCCTGAGGGCAAAGAGGTGGTTATAAAGGTCCTTCGTCCTGATGTCAGAAACCGTATGGCCCGTGAGAAGAGCATCATGGAAAATGCAGCCATTGAGGTGGACACCAAGGATGCAGGCTACAAGGATATGACAAAGCCTGTTAAGGGAGGCATGTATGCCACCTTCCAGGGTACCTATAAGCGTATAGAGGAGGAGCTGGATCTGACCCTTGAGGCAAAAAATATAGAGAGGGGACAGGTCTATAATGATCAGAGTAAAAACAGTAAATATGTAAAGAAAACCCTTAAGGTAATGCAGATGGACAAGGATGTAAATGCATCTTCCGACACTCTGGTCCTGGAAAAGGCTCCCGGCACCACTGCCAAAAGCTATATGAACGATACCAGGAACGAGATGTTTAACGCCATGCATTATTTCTACAAGTCCCATGAGGACAAAAATGGCAATATCGTTTATGACGAAAAAGACGGCGCATATGAGTATAAGGAATATAGCATCCTACAGGCAGAAAAGGTCATAGAAGCCAAGGATAAGCTGGAAAAGCTTATCGTTGATACCGAAAAGCGCCAGAAGTATATGCTGGAGATCTGTGACACCTGGGCGAGAGAGGGTGTATTCAAAGGAGGTTTCTATCATGGTGACCTCCATGCAGGAAATATCATGCTGGACGATAATGGCGCCACCATCATTGACTTTGGTAATGCCACCCAGCTTACCAAGGATCAGATCAATCACGTCACCAGAATGATGCTGGCGGCAGGCCAGGGTGATGTGGAGATCTTTTTGGACGGCTTCAAGAACCTTTTGGAAAATACTGATGCCGCCACCTGGGAAAAGAAAAAAGAAGAGTGCGAGTGGGTATTCAAGGAAGTTTTGTCCCTGGGAGCGGAAAAGGATACGGCACTTCGTATCTCCGTGGCACTTTTGAAGGCACAGGAGATAGGCTTGGAGCTGCCTCCTGCAATATCCAATTTTGCCAACAGCCAGATCAGACTGCAAAATGCGGTAGATGATATGAACCGCCTGCTGATGGAATTGAAAAAAGCCAGAGCGGATCTGGATGAGCTTAAGTTAGGAACTCCGGAAAATTACAGGGCGGTTAAGAAAGGAAGTCTGGAGTACCAGTATCACGACATGATCTACAATTTGACCACACCCAAGGATCGCTATGACAAGCTTTTGGAATTCCAGACATCCTTAGGCATGAAAAATGCAGATACCAAAGCCGGATTTATGCAGGAACTGGCTGACAAGTCAAAGCGGGCTGAATTTATCAAAAAGAATGTAAGCCCCCATACCCTGTGGGGTGAGGTGCAGGCATATGATATCTATTTGAAGAACCTGAAAAATGCAAGTCCAGAGGAAAGACTCCCCTTTTTACAGGACGAATATAATCCTGAGGCGGCTACTCCGAAGTTCTATGAGAAACTAAAAAAATGGCGTTTTGAGGTAAGGCACGAGGTAGATGCTAAGGAGAATGAAAGAAGGCAGATGGCTGTCAGTAAGTTTGACAGTGGAATAGATGCTATGAATACGGAGGTGCGTCAGAAAGACTATAAGACCAGTGACGAGGGCTTTGTAAAGTATTTAGAGAATGCGGGAGTTGACAAGGAGCTTTATGCCCAGACGGAATATGACAAGGCTGTCAGTGCCTACTTTGAGGCACAGGATAAGGGAGAAAGTGCCGAAGAGCTTGACAAGCTGGCAGAAAAGGTATGGGTTGAAAAGGAGAAGCTTGAATCGAACAAGGGCGTTGATAAGATCAGAAAGGAGCATGATGAGATTTTCGACTCAATGATTAAGATAAGGCATTTTACGACTCTTCAGGATATGCAATCTGCTAACGCTAATAACAGTACAAGGGTCAAGTACATGAGAAATATACTGACGCCCTTCTTTGATGAGCCTGAGTTTGGAGGAAAATTAAAGGCAAAGTTTGAAGCCTATGTAAAGTTCAGGAAAGAAATTGAAGACAATGCTACTAAAGCTATGGCGGAGAATCCTGTGGATGAGTACGTGGAGGGTCCTAAGGATAATGAAGTTGAGTATCCCCGGGAAAAGGAACTTTACGAGATGGCAGAGGAACTCAAGGAACTGAGCTGGTCCGCCCAGTATAACAAAATAAAGGGAATGGGGGCTGTATTGGAAGCCGAGTCTAAAAAGATCAGGAAGCCTTATGTATTCAACGAGAAAAAAGATGAACCCGACAATTTCTTCGACGTGATGGGTGATGTGATATCCCGTCATAAGTATGATGCCTTTGGCAGATACGGCTTCAAGAAGTCTGCCGGACTGATGTTTGAGCTGGTGGGTAGCACCATAAAGGGCTGGTTTAGTAAGTCATAAAGCAGGAGTTTTTAAGTCATGGAGTTTACCAAAATAGGAGAAAAAAATATTGATGGTTTTCGGGATATTTTATTTTTGGAAAACCACACATCAGGGGTACCTCTGCTGATGCTTGGGGCTATTGAGGACGATCGCCCCGTAGGGGCGGCAGTTTTAGAGGCGGATGGTCAGGTGTCCCGGCTTATTTCCATTTACGTGGAGAGACCTTACCGGAAGCGTGGGGTTGGAGCCGCCCTTGTACAAAAGCTTTCCGACTTTTCAAAGGAAAGCGGCTTTGTGGCAATGGAGACTGAATTTACATCCACCCAGGATCTCCAGGGATTTTTTGAACAGGCAGGCTTTAAGTTGTTTTCCGGGAATGAGGTTTTGTATCTCCCCATGGATCAGGTCATAAATACCAACCGGTTTCACAGCTTTTTGGAAAAGGCTGACAGCAGGCTTCACTGTGTCCCCTTTTCCGGGCTTACCCCCGGCAGGCTTTTTGTGGCATATGAGAAGCTGGGCTTATTGTATGATAACTCCATAGAGGTAGTAAGGGATCTGTCTGCCCTTTTAATGACAGGCGACGATCAGCCGGTGGGGCTTATTACTCTGCAAAGATCAGGAGAGGATCTCATCATTACGGAGCTAAAAAGCGGGGAATACGGCTATGGCGGATACAGCGTGCTCTTTGGATTTTTGTACAACAGGCTAAAGGATAAGCAGGGCAGGGATCTGGCAATAGGATTCATAGGTGCCGACGACGACAAGCTCGCCTTGGTCTCCGAGATCGCCGGAGATCTGATCGAATTCGAACAGGGCGAAACCATCTTCCACGGAGTGTTATAGGTAAAATGCAAAAGAGGCAGGGATAATAAGTTCCCTGTCTTTTTTTGTAATGTTTGTGTAATGCCGCAGCATTATAATTGGGTGCAACAGTTAGTTTTTACCTTTGGGAGGTTAGCATCATGGATGAATACAAAAAGAAGGATGATCTGCAAAAGCAAAAGGAGATTCAGTCAAGTGGCGAGGAATTTAAGGTGACCAGTTTCTCCTTGGAGGACTTTTTGGGAGATGATTACAAAGAATCGGAGCCGGTGTCTGAGGAGCAGCAGATAAAAAATGATCTTTTTGCAGGAGCGGAGATCATAAGTAAAAATAAGATACAGGACGAATGGGAGATAGTAGAGCTGGAGTCTGCCAAGACCTTGGATGAGGTATTTGAGGAGGCAAGACGCACTGCCCATAAGCACGAGAAAAACGTATCCAAGATCAAAAAGAGTACCTTAAAAAAGCGCAGGGAGGAGTATGCCAGAAAAAATGAGGAGCATACCGCCATGCGTGAGGCTCAAAAAAAGCTTAAGGAATTTCGTGAGAACAAGGTCAGAACCCAGCTGAAAAGTGAGTTTATCCGACACTCCGAAAAGATGGGACAATCCCTGGGGGAAGTGCAGGAAAAAGTGACAAGCCAGGCTATGGACGCTGTAATGTATTTCCAGAAAAGAGAGGGTCTTGGGGTAGATGACATGAGCCTGATGTTCAGGGATCTTTGTTTTGACACCCGGAAAATAGATAAGGATTCCATGAAGAAGCTTAGTGAGGAGAAAAGAAAGACTGCCTCCGATCAGTTTGCCGGCAAGATGGCTCTCTATGAGAAGCTTTTTTCAGAGGCGCTGTCCTGGGATCCCCAGGAATTTGCCATAAAGGATAATCACACCCTGGCACTGGATCCGAATTTTTCAAATAAAATGGAAAAGCTGTCACTGGTTCCTATTCTAAAACGTGCATTGGATGAATACAGTGATATTGTAACAGAGGGAAAGATGGGTGAGCTGCGCAAAAACGAGGCAAGGGTCATTCTCTCCCCGGAGCTTATGAATGAACTGGCTATGAGGCTTGCATACTATGAGGATGTCCAGATCCAGATGGAAAATAGCATGGATCTTATGGCTAATGACTATTATGCGCTGCTTGGCAAATCCGACACAGCAAATTTGAAGATGGACAAACTGGCTGAACTGGGAGATCTGAATAAGGCAAACGAGAGTGATATGGAAATGACACGGTATTTTAACGCAATATACCGATCCAGGGTTGCCAAAAATAATGGAAATGAGATTAAGGGCAAGAATCCATCTTCGATTTTAGATAAACTGAGAAAACTCAACGGGCTAAAAACCGGGAAGAAGGCAAGAGCTGCTACGGCAGAGGGCATAGAAGCCTTTACCCTTGCCCATAAGGTTGCCGGGAAAAGGGATATCACTAGTCGAAGGAGCAAAGCAATTGCAGGCTGGGAACTTACGGCGAATAATTTTGAATTTCAGAATGAAGAGCTTATTGATTTCCAGATCGACAATGTGCATAAGGACATAAAGATCGAGCTTACAAAAGAACAGAAGGATGAGATCCGTACAAACTTCAGGGAAAGGTTTGCTTACAGCCAGCGTGCCGGACAGCTTTTAGTCAACAATGAAGAAAGAAGAAAGGATCTCCAAAAAAGACTGGAAGCCAGGCTTCTTAAGGAATTCCCCCAAGGACTTAAGGAGCAGGTCCGTGAGGAAAGAGAGGGGATACTGGAGTATCTTCTGTCCCCGAAATTCAAAAGTGAGGATGAACAGTATAAGGTCTATCGTACAGTGATGCTTCCCATTGTGGACAGATCCTTCATCCCCATGGGAGAGTTTGCAAAGGAGGATGCGGCAAAGGCGACCCTTGAGATATTCAGGAACACTTTAAAAAATGACAACCAGCTTGAGATACTCTCAAAGTACAAGACTCCACAGGAGTTTGCGAAAAAAGCCACCCAGGAGGAGTTCAACAGGCTGATGCAGCTTCGTCATATCGGTGGCTGGGTCAATAATCTTATATTCGAAAAAAAGGATGAGGCAGTGATCAGCCTTATGGGGTCAGATGGCTTCAAGGAATACAAGGATCTTTATGTGAAGCTTGCCAAAGGAGCTTATGGATTCTGTAATGCGGTGTTGGCAGAAGTAAAGCTTATGGGCAACGTAAACTACTCCTTTATGACTGATGCAGACATAGAAAAGCTTTTGAATGTAAGACCCGGAAACAATTCCTTAGAGTATATAAAAAACAGTCAGATCATGGTCAAGACTGAAGAAGGAAATTACCGCCTGGGAGAAAATGTAAGCAAGCGTCTGGAAGATGATGAAAAGCTCTTTTATGAGAAACCGGAGCTTTGGACGGCATTTGCAAAATACAATAAGGATGCAGTGTCTCTTTACCGTGAGAACAGTTATATAGGCGAAGATTATGTCGGTTTTACGGGGTTGTCAGAGTTTGGCGGAATGACGGATCAGGAGCTGGAGAAAAAACATGCCGATACCGAAAAAGCCTTACTTAAGAGTACAGAAGCCCTAAAGGCTGCAAAGGATCTTATTACCCCTGAGTTTAAGGCAAGTCTCGAGCGGCGTGTACGGGATCATATCGGTTATTCTGCGGGGAAGAACTTGCGCATGGATCAGGTGGCTGGTGATCTGCAGGAACTTAAAGAAAAGGTAAAAATCCGGTATGACACCTTTTTAGAAACCGGAGCCTATTCTAAGAGACAATTAGAGGAGCTGGATTCAGAACTTGATGCGATAATAAAGAGCGGAGATGTATTTTTACTTCCTTTATTTCCGATTAACTGGCAGAGTGATGTCTGGGAGATGGTATCCATGATCCGCCCTATCTTAAACTATGCTAATGAGATGGAAGAATACGAAGAGGCTCAAGATGAAGACTTTTTGAAGCCGGAATATGAAAGCATCAAGGAGGATTTCGAGGATGAGCTTTCGGATCTTAAAAAAGATGCTTTAGCACAGGCAAAGGAAGCAGATCCGGCACTTAAGGCATATCTGGAAGCTCCGGAATATGAGCGTGCTGTGGAAGAACAGGGACAACGCATTCAGAGCATAGAGCATGAACTTGCAAAACGTGAAAAGCCGGCAAAGGCTAAAAAGATGATGGAGGGTGATGAACTTAAAAAACGGTTCAATGCTCAGTATAAACTTGCTGAAAAGAAACAGGATCAGGCATCAGAGGGGCTTAGAGACTGGAAATTTTATAGTATCCCCCATGAAGCAATGGAAGTAGTCAAAAAGTACAGTGACACTATGCAGGATATAGAGGAGTTGGATCCCGACACCATGACTAAGGAATTTATCGAAGAGATCGCCGGGGATTTCCAATCCATCAAAAAACTTATCGAAGATGATAAGAACGGTATCATCTTTGCCATGGAAGAGGGATGGGCAGAGGAAATATGGAAGGCATACTACACCATGGCTCCCGTGGCGGCTTATGCAAAAAATGCTGATGCAGAGCCGGATTTTGATAAGCTTCAGATGCTTAAAAGAGATGAGACATTGACTGTAAACCGTGAGGATGCAGAGAGCAAATACCGTGGCAGACTGCTGGCAAATGAACAGGATCGCAAGGACTTTGATTTCATAAAGGAGGTCCTGGAATTCCACTACCTTTATGATTTCAGAATGGCCGTGGAAAAACAGTAAAATCACTTAAGGAAGGGGATAGGATGTCGGATTTATATTATAACGAAAAGCAAAAAAACAAAGGCTTAATGAGCTCCGGGAACCTTGAGGAGAATAAAAACCAAAATAACCTGTTTGAGCCCGTTATGAGGCAGGAGGATGCAGTGGCACTGGACCGTCTGGTCAGGGAAAGAAGAGAAGCCCCTAAGATTTTAAGGGAGCGGATGAATACCCTAAGAGAGATTTTGGATACGGACTCAGCCCTGCAGCTTCCGAAAAACGCCCTTAAATCCGGTGAGTACAAACAGGTGTTTTCCTCCAGGGTCAGTGACAAAAAAAGAGCCCTAAAGATCACCAACAAAAGATCCCGGCTGTATCAAAAGGAAAAGAATGCCGTCTCCATGGAAGAGGCAGAGGATGAGGTGACGGAAAGATGTTTTGCAAGCCTTGAAAACATGTTAGCCGAGGATCAGATCCCCTGCGAAGCAAAGGAATACGCTGACCTTTCTGCATTTATGGAAGAGGATGAGGCAATTTCCCAAAACATTTTAAAGCTTTATCTGGGAAAGGGCAAAAACCGGGAAGGCATGGACAAAGAAAAAGCCCTCGACAATATGCTGGCGGTATTGTCCAGTTTCAGGCTTGAAAAGGTGGATCTTTTCAACGACAAGGTACTTTCGGACCATGCAGGGGAGCTGGAACTTTTGTCCCGGCGGATATGCGCCTTTTCCGAGCTGGCATTCAAGGAAGACTATTTTTCAAAGCTGGATAAAGAGACAAAAAACAAGGTGGAGGAGAAGCTGGCACAGCTTAACTCCGTGGTGGTTTTTTATAACTTAAGAAAAGAGATCATACAGGATCCCATGTACAAGACCCACTACAATGATGAGCTGTCCATGGACTTTACGGCAGCAAAGACTCCCGAAGAGGCGGCTCTTGCAAAAAAGCTTTTGGACGCCCAGCTTGCCGGGGTGGATATGCTCAGAAAGAATGATGCGGATTCCAAGTTTGTAGTCCGGCAGATGAACCGGCTCCCCCTCTTTAAGGATGATAAAAAAGCCAATGAGTACATGAAGAATACAGAATTTGATCTGCGTTTCGGAGCCTTTTTAGATGACATCAAAGACAAATATGCCCATGGAGGCAGACATCTCGATCAGGCAGAAAAGTCCATCAG
Organism: uncultured Lachnospiraceae bacterium; assembly: GCA_946630825.1. Classification (GTDB taxonomy): domain Bacteria; phylum Bacillota; class Clostridia; order Lachnospirales; family Lachnospiraceae; genus JAILEN01. The sequence continues at coordinate 4,955 of CAMOZG010000008.1, read as the reverse complement.
AAGCTGTAAGTATAACGTCAAGGAAATGAGTGAGTCGGCACTTTCCAATGTGATGAACTTTGAGGGGCAGACGGAGTTTAAGAAGGACTATCAAAACACCAAATACGATCCCGACAAGGTGGCAGAGTATATAAATGAATTGGACAGACTGAATGTCTCGGATCTTAAGTTTTCCTCCTACCGCCAGATGATCCTAAATTTCAAGGATAACTACGCCCTCTGTGACAGGGTGGCACACCTGCAGTACGAGATCGCCAAGGCTATCATGTATGGCTATAAGGGCGAAGAATTTACAAATGAAAAGATCATGGAGCTTCGTGCCAAGGCTATGAGCTTTTACAGCGCAAAAAATACCCTGTGTATGGTAAACGACTATCTGGTAAAGGATAAGAAAAATGCCTCCCTGTCCGACACCCAGTGGAAAAGGGTGCTGGATGAAAATTTAGTGTCAGGCAGGCATCTTGCCTACAATATCGTAAAGGTCACCCCCGGGGATATGCAAAAGACCTTAGAGGCTTGCAAAAAGATAGTGGAAGAGGAGGAAGCCACCAAGGAAGAGAGTATAAAGACTGTATATAAATACATCCTCAGCGACAAAGACGGGGATACCATCCCGGAGGATGAGCTTAAAAAGCGAAAGGATGAATACCAGAAAAATGCCTTTGTACAGGATTTCACCTCCCAGGACAACAGTCAGGTCATGGAGAATCTTGTGTCTCCTTCCATGAGTTATCTGAAATATCTGGAAAACAAAAATGGCAAAGTTGTGGAGCTTGGCAGGCTTGCCCTGGCAATGATGGAGGGGAAAAGCGCCCGGGAGGTGGAAAGACTCTATAAGCTTGCTACCGGTACTCCAAAGGAGCAGTTTTCCTATTATATCGAGCTGATAGAAAACCTGACCTACATAAATGTAGATGACTATAAGACCAAAAACATGGGAGAGTTTTTTGAGGACTGGCAGCGGAAATGCAAAGAGGCGATAAGCTGTGACGGACAGCTGAGAGACATAGCTAAAAAAATGAGAAAGCTTATGGAAAAGGATCCCACCATAAAACTGCCCGGCAGATATGATTCCATGGATGACCTGGAAGCTCACATCAATTTCGCCTATGACATAGGACAGACAATACCCGGTGCCAGGGTAGGTTCCGTGGGACAGATCGCAAGTACCAAGTGGCTTCACGCCATGTCCATGAAGGATATGGGAAGCATTGATGCAAAAAAGAATGTCATTTTACAGGATAGAAGCGTAGAGCTGTTTATGGATGCCGGGGAAAGTATTGAGGCAGGAAGCCTTGTAAAGATCATAGGATCCTTAAGCACCATAAATCTTGCGGATGATTCACGACCCGGAGAAATGCTTACCTTTGATGACGATCTGGACGCATTTTATGAGTTTACAAAAAAGAAGCATGAGGCTGCAAAGGAGGAGAAGGAATAGGATATGCTGTACGCTGTGTTAGTGGATGAAAAGGGAAGAGATATGTTTTTGCCGGATGAAGAGGGGCTTTCATCCGAGGAGACCCAGGTCCTTATCGGTCTGGTGGATGATGAGACAGACAGTGCCTGCGGTGTATTGGGCGTCGGAGTTGCTCCTGAAGAGGATGAGCATTTCTCCCTCTCCATATCCTTTATCAGGCTGGCAAAGGGCTATGAGGATAGTGACGGTGAGAGGATACTTTTAAATTTCCTTTTGGATATCGCCCCTGCTCTGGGCTGCTCTGCGGTGCTCTGTGCCGGAGCCTTTATGGACGAGGCGGATGCCGAAAGGGAAAAGATGCTTACGGAACTTGGCTTTTACGAGCCGGAGGAAAAGCTGCCCCTTTACACCTTTACCATATCAGACCTCTGTGTGAAGGACTATAAGAGCGACATGGCATGTATCCGGCTTTCGGATGCAAAGGATGACCAGTGGGATGATTTTATAAATGAAACAGAGGACTATGATTTCTTTGTCATGGATCAGGATATGTATGAGAAGGACTTAAGCATCTTTCTTACGGATGATGATAAAAAGGTTCAGGCGGGAGCCCTCATATCCTTAGGTGGCGAGGTGCTTTTCGTGGATGCCATAGCTGCCTTTGGAGGAGATCAGGAAGGTCTGATAAACGACCTGATACTCTGGGGAGCCGAAGGGGCAAAGAGCCGCCTGCCGGGGGACACCCAGGTGGATATATTCCTCCCAGGGGGCAAGGCATACCGTGATATCCTGATGGCAGCCACAGACAAAAAGGCAAAAAGAGTCGGAAACTTAATGACCTACACCTATGAGACACCGGTACAATAGTACAAAAGTGAGACAGGATATGTGTCCTGTCTCATTTTTGTAACGTTTGTGTAATGCTGGTGTATTATAATAAATCAAAATCAAAAGGAAAAAACTATTTGGATTTTACAGGTTTTTGAGAAGGGAGTCAGAATGAAGTACTGCAGTATAGATGAGGAAAATTTCAACTATTTCAGACCTCTTTTACAGGAGGAACAGCAAAGGAGGATGATGTCAGATCCATCCGTATTCGGGCTGGGTGCCTATGACGGGGATACGGCATGCGGCATAGCCCTTTATACCACTGACGAGGAGCAGCAGTCTCTTCGTATCATATATGTAGCGGTCTCCATGTCATACCAGAGACGGGGTGTAGGCAGGGACATGATAAAAAAGCTTTCTAAAACTGCCTACGACAATGGCTATATAGCCCTTTCAAACTTTTACGCAAAGGACGCGGAGGATCCCAGATACGCCATGTTTGACGGCACTGAGGATTTCACCATTGAGATGCTGCCCGGGGGTGTTTATGAGGCATCTTCCGACAAGCTAAAGGAAGTGGTTTTTGCCATCCCGTCAGCGGAATATGATAAAAAGACAAAGGGAAGCCGTGTCACCTTTTCCCAGTGCGGGAATCAGACCAAAAGACTTATATACGCTGCTGCCGCAGACTCGGGGCTTGAGCCGACACAGCTAAAAGCCTTTGTAGACGAGGATCTAAGCTATGCCACCATAGGTGAGTCCGGAGAGCCGCAGGCGTTTGTCATCATAAGCCACTTTAAGGACAGGAATATGTACGAGGTAAGCTATGCAGCCTCCACAGAGCCGGATCAGGCAGCGGATCTTTTTAATATTTTAGTATATTCCATCACGGATATTTCAGATAGCATGGAGGAGGGGGATGTCCTTCGCTTCTCCACACCGGTGGGCTCGGTAGCCCGGCTGGCGGAAAAATATTTTAAAAATGATCTTCGGATCGAGAATTTTTATCTCGCCGGATATAATGGCGAGACCATAGGCTGATACAGAATAGATTTATCGGAAAGAGTTTTTGAGGTGTAGGTTATGAGTGATGTTTTAGTCAAAAAAGCATTAGAAAAGAAGGTAAGGGAAGAAGATAAATACAGGCTGGAACAGGCCTGGCAGTGGAAGCAGGAAGACGAGCTTTTTAAAAAGACAACGGCGGATGCGGATATATATGAAAACCGGCATTATTCTTTTCTGGAGAGACAAGAAAACGAGATGAACTGGTCATTTGGGGCGGCCCGTGAGATAAAAAAAGAGGCAGAGCCGGCAACAAACGGGGGTTCGGAGGTCATTCAGCAGGCAAAGGAGCTTTCCAAGGCTGAAAAGAACGTGGTAAAGCAGGAAAAAAAGATTATGGAGCGCCAGAAAAATCTTTCAATATTGCGAAATGTCATTAATTCTGAACATGATACTAGGGATGATATGATAGCCCTGGCCAGTGAGGAAGAAAAATTTTTCAAGGATCGGATCAAGCTTATAAATCTTTCCGCTAAGGCAGACTTAGAAAAGGCCACCACCGAAAAAGATAAGCTTGTTATAGATATAAACAAAAAGCAGGCTATAGTGGATGCCTGGACCGATTATGCAAAGAACTTTAACATCGGCTCCGAAATGAGGGATCAGACTTTAAAAAGCAAGGAGGATGCCCAGCTCGACCTCTACTGGGCAAAGTATCAGCTCAAGCTTTTGGAGACAGAGCCGGCACAAAAGAAAAAGGCAAAAGCAAAGTACAAGCGCAAGGTAGCCGAGGCATATATCAAATCAGTCATTTCGCAAAATGACGAAAACTGTAAAGAGGATCATGTCATAAAGACTGAGATAAACGGAAAGCCGGTAGTGCTGGTAAACATGGGTCGTGCATTTTTGGGCGGCACAAAGCCCACCTATTATTACAAGGACATGGAGACGGGCAAGCAGTATCTCTACAAAAAGGCTGAAAACTGCTGCGGAGTCCAAAAGCCCGAGGGAGCCATAGTGACGGAGATAGGCGCAAAGATCCAGCACATAGTGGATCCCGAGCACGAGATACCTGCCATCGGCATAAAGGATGCCAAGGGCAAATACATCGGCTCCGTACAGGAGATCATGGATGTAAAGCAAAAGCCGGACATTGACTTCGACTCATGGCAGCTTACCAGCGTGGGAAACGGCGGACAGGATCCCGAGGTGGTAAAGAATCCCGAGATCCAAAAGACCCTTCTCATCTTCCACTGTGTGGACTGGCTTTTGTGCAACTTCGATACAAAGGGAGAGCATCTGCTGCAGAGAAAGGACGGCTCCTTTGTATCCATCGACAAGGAGGGGGGCATGAACCAGATCTTAAAGGAGGGTTCACAGCATATGAGCTGCACCTTTAAGCCCCACAACCATGAGCCCATCTACAATGTATTTTTCAGGATGTATAGGGATAAAAAGATCGATTTAGATGAGGGGGCACTCAAGGCACTGGATAAAAAGGTAAGGGATTTGGAGGCATATTCCGACGACGAATACATGAAGATGTTTGAGCCCTATATCAGACAGGTCAATAAAAAACCCGAACAGATGCGGGAGAACATCCTAAAGAGAAAGCAAAACCTGCGTGCCGAGTACAATAATTTTCTCTCCAGCTTAAGGGAGGGGACAAAGCTTCCGGAGAACGCGTAGGAATTGGGCGATCGTA
>CAMOZG010000007.1 GCA_946630825.1 uncultured Lachnospiraceae bacterium | reverse complement strand
TTGTTAATTGTGTGCCAACCGGTTTGCAATATTACTCCACAGATGTGGTATGATCCCAAAATCCCGGTTCAGATTCTGAGGCAGGGTAGGAGTTCTGTCATACAGGATCTGTAAATATTCATAATAGGAATCCTTAAAGTCGGTTATCTCCACATTCCATACGCTGAGATTGCGGTTTCGGCTCTGTCTGGTACCTGTGACAACGCCGGATACATTTACTTCATAATCCACAGTCTCTATAGAAAGCTCCACCAGATTTCCTATACTGAGGGCGGCATCATCATCTAAATACACACTTACACTGTGTTCCGTAAGATGGGTCGTAATACCGTCAAAGCGTGTATTTTCTCCCTTCTTTTGGATGGCTGCCATTTCACCGTCCCACACATGGACACATTCTCCGTCACTGTCACGGCCATCCACTAAGAACATTGCCATAATAAGGAAGTAGGTATTTCTGATCATCCAGAATATCAGTATCACCAGTCCCACAGACTGTATCCCGTCTATCAGGGTGATGACACGGATGATCCCGATCACTGAAAGTATGGTAAATACAATAAAGGGTGCCATATCCCGTTTATCGACCACTCTCTTTGTTCCTGCTCCTGATTTGTCCGTAACTTTAAATGCCGACAGTGTGATACCAAACATCTCCTGCAGGATGGGGAAAAAGAGCTTTGGCATGACGCAGGTCTCATAGATGCCGCTCCATTTTTCAGACACTGCATTTTTACTGACTACACGAAGGGCAATGTCAGACATTATAAACATGGGAAGCCAGTAAACCACCAACTCCAGCCAACTGCAGCGAAATACCGGTATGCCGAATACCGCAAACAAAAGCGGTGATATGAGATAGATCAGGTTTTTAATAGGGGAATACCAGTAAACCACCGAGCTCCAATAGGACAGTTTTTGCCTCAGTGTCAGACCGGGCCTGGTAAGAAGCTTAAGCTTTTTGGCAGTAACTATAACGCCTCTTCCCCATCTGGTTCGCTGCTGTATATGCTCCTTGAAGGTATGGGGTGTACGGCCGCTGGCAAGAGGATCCGGCAGTGCCAGGCTTACAAAGCCGGCAGACTCTATAAGCATACCTGTGGCAAAATCCTCTGTGATGGACTCGGTATAAAAGCCCCCTACCGCTTCAAGAGCCTCCCTTGCCAATATGGTGTTGGAGCCTCCGTATATAACACTGTTTGTGGATGTCTTTGCCACTTCTATGGTGCGATAGAAGAAATCCTGCTCATTGGGTGCAGTCCTCTCGGAATAAAGGGCGTGCTGGAAAACATCAGGATCGTAAAAGCATTGGGGTGTCTGCAACAGCCCAAGAGGTGTACGATCCTTTTCGGGGAGCAGCTCGTTTCTCTTTTTTGCATCTATAAAGTAGGGTATGGTCTTAAGCAGAAAATCACTCTTGGGGATCATATCCGCATCAAGGGTTACCACATAAGGGGCGTGGGTCTTTGACAGGGCATTGTTTAGGTTTCCTGCCTTTGCCCCCTTGTTGTCAGGTCTGTCAAAGTAGCCCACCTTCATCTCTTCTGCCAGCGCTCTCATGGATGCTCGCCTGTTGTCGTCACATATCCATACATGAACTTTTGAAGTGTCGGGATATTTTAAATGGTTGCAGCCATTTATTGTGCGGCGCAAAAGATCCTCAGGCTCGTTGTAGGTGGCGATAAAAATATCCACCTCAGGAAACTCCTCATCAGCAATTTTTGGCAGGGGACGATCCTTAAGTTCCAACATATTGTCATGGTGAATAAGGGTCTCAAAAAATCCCAGGATCTCCACAAAGAGAAGTATCAGATTGGCGCACACGGGAAGCCAGCCATATTCTGTGGGAATGGAATACATGATCCTCCACACCAGATATATGAGAGTAAAGATAGCACTTAAAGCTATGATAATAAGGTTTATGATACGACCCGAATCCATAGGGCTTTTTTTAGCCTTGCCGTCAATGTCGGGGAGGCTGTCGTAGGATTTTGTTTTTCTGTTGAATAACCGGGATACCAGTAAAAATAAAATGGTGATCCCTGCCATGGCACCTGCTATTTTGCCCCAGTTTCTGACTGCCAAAAGTCCCTTTTCCTCTGCGGAAAGAAAAAGCCTGTGCCAGAAATCGGAAAACTCGGAGCCATACTCGGTAACACCGATACCACCGGGATTGTAGCCCCTGAGAAGTGCTCTGACCCACTGTCCCGTCTCTGTAATATCGGTATTTCGGATCTTGGTGCCTATCTCGTAGTTGCCGTTTATCATGGCAGATGACTCGGGCTTATTTGACAAACTCCATATTGCGTAACTTATATTATGTGCATTCAGATAGGAAAACCACTTGGAGGCATTTTCATAGTCAACCACTCCGTCACCGGACTCCTCAGACAGTCCGCACTCCGTAATAAACACCGGCAGATCCCTGCTTCTGGCAACACGCAGCTCCGCATAGAGGTCATCATAATGGGAGCCTGCATAAAAATGCAGGGAATACATCAGATTATCAAAGGGTAAAGGATCCATGGTGGCAACCATAAGGTTCCTGTCGTAATTCGGAGTACCGACTAAGATCAGGGAATCAGGAGAATTGCTGCGGATAATAGGGATGATCTCATTTGCATATTCTTTTATGTCTGCCCAGGTGGCTGAACCGTTGGGCTCGTTGCAGATCTCATATATTACATTCGGTACATTGGCATACTCTTTTGAGATCATATCAAAAAACTCTGCCGCCTCATCCTTGTGGATCAAGGGGTTGTTGTCCTCAAGGATGTGCCAGTCCACGATCACGTACATATCCGAGGATATGGCATAATCCACACCTTTTTTTACAAGCTCCCTGCTTAATAGCATTTCCTTTTCGCTGTTACAGTAAACATCACTGTACATGGCAAGGCGGATCAGATTGGTATTCCAGTCCCGGGAAAGCTGGTTAAAGACTGACTCATTTATAAAGTCGGGATACCAGGTCAGTCCGTGGGTGCTCAGTCCATGCAGGGCTGCCGGGTCATTGTTTTCATCCACCAGGTCCACGCCCTCTACATGCAAAGCTCCATTCACCGAAGGCCGGGCCGCGTAAGATGTCGAATCAGAAGAAGCCGCTTTAGATATCAGCGTCCCGGGATAAAAAAGTGATGCAAGTAAGATTGCGCACCCTGTTAAAAAGCTGCAAATTGCAATTCTGTTTTTTTTCATGCTTATCTCTCCATCATTTTTTTGATTTAATATAACAAAAATATGATAACATAGCCACTTTATCATAATTATATTGGATAATCAAATGATCAGTGGTATAATTTTCCGTTAGTAAATGTATATTAGGAGGAGGCTGTTTTTAATGAAAAAAATTCTATCGCTTATAATGGTTTTTACATTGATAATAGGGTTCACTGCCTTTACGGGCACAGGCAGGGCAAAAGCCGCCGGGACACTTTCGCCCCTTCATGTGGAGGGCGTGGCTCTTGCGGATAAAAATAACAAGACAGTCCAGCTTAAAGGTTTGTCCACCCACGGCATGATGTGGTTTCCCCAGTATGTCAACAATGCTTTTTTCAAGCAGATGCATAAAAAATGGAAAGCAAACGTAGTGCGGGCTGCCATGTATACCGAGGAGTACAATGGCTACTGTACCGGAGGGAAAAAGGAAAGCCGGAAGCTGGTTAAAAAGGCGATCAAATACGCCACCAACAACGATATGTATGTAATAGTGGACTGGCATATCCGCTCCGACGGAAACCCCAACAAGCATACCAAGGCAGCAAAGGGCTTTTTCAAATGGGTGGCAAAAAAATACGGCAGCCAGAACAATATTATATATGAGATCTGTAACGAGCCCAATGGCGGCACCACCTGGGCAGACATAAAAAAGTATGCCAACAAGGTGATCCCGGTGATCAGAAAGTACGATCCCGATTCGGTGATCATAGTGGGCACTCCCACCTGGAGTCAGGAGCTTGATAAGGCAGCAGCGGATCCTTTAAAATACGATAACGTAATGTACACCCTGCACTTTTATGCTGCTACACACAAGGAGTGGCTGCAGGATAGATACACCGCTGCCATTAATTCAGGACTGCCGGTGTTTGTTTCCGAGTTTGGTATATGTGATGCCAACGGAAGCGGAGCCATAGACAAGGCATCAGCCAACAAATGGATAAAGCTTTTAGATAAAAATAAGACAAGCTATTGTATGTGGAATATATCCAACAAGGCTGAAACATCATCAATTATTAAGCCAGAGGTAACAAAAACCAGCGGATTTACAAAATCTGATTTGACGGATTCGGGAAAATGGTTTATAAATGTATTGAAATAGGAAAGGAGCAAATATGAGATCTAAAATATCTGGTTTGGTGCTTGCAGCATCACTTATGGTTTCTGCCATGATACCTGTTACGGCAGATGCGGGAATAATTGAAAGTGAGCCAAATAACAGCAGAAAAGCCGCTGAAGAGCTCGCTCTTGCAGACAAGGTCCTTGGAGTCATGAACGACGCAGATGATGTGGACTACTACAAGATAAAGGTTGAAAAGGCAGGAAAGTACAAGATCTATTTTTCACATGAAACCGGCGAGGACACTGGCGACGGATGGAATGTAGAGGTCATGAATGCCAAGGGAAAGACCTTTAAGAACGGACTTGAAAACAGTATAGAGATCAGCAAGTCCTTCCATGTGAATCTAAAAAAGAATCAGACCATATACATTAAGGTTACTACCGACGAGGACAAGGTATTAAGCCAACCATATATGGTCAAGGTGGTAAAAGAGTAAAAAAAGATGGAGACCTTTGGGTCTCCATTTTTAAAAGGAGATACTATGGGAAATATTGACAAAAGCGTATTTATAGCAGAAGGAGCCAGGATCGTAGGTGATGTGACAATAGGTGAGGACTCAAGTGTATGGTTTAACGCTGTTGTAAGAGGAGACGAGTATCCGATAAAAATAGGCAAAAGAAGCAATGTGCAGGACAACGCAGTGCTTCATGTGGGTGAGGGTCACTCATGCACCATAGGAGATGAGGTGAGTATCGGTCATGGTGCCATAGTCCACGGATGCCAGGTGGGTGACGGAAGTCTTATCGGTATGGGAGCCATTATCCTAAACGGAGCCAGGATCGGGAAAAACTGCATAATAGGAGCCGGAGCACTTGTGTCTGAAAACAAGGAAATACCGGATAATTCCGTGGTTATCGGGGTCCCGGGAAAGGTGGTCCGTCAGATGAATGAGGATGATCTGGAATCCAGACGCCGGAATATAGATGTTTATGTAAAAGCCGCCTATGAATACAGGACAGGCAAAAAAGGAGAATAAAATGGAGCTTAATATCAAGGATAAAAAGGAATGTACCTATGATGCAGTATCCTTGGGAGAGGTTATGCTGCGTCTGGATCCGGGAGAGGGCAGGATAAGGACTGCCAGGGAATTTATGGCCTGGGAGGGCGGCGGAGAGTATAACGTGATCAGAGGCCTAAGAAGATGTTTCGGAATGAAAACTGCCGTGATAACCTCATTTGCCGACAACGAGGTAGGAAGGCTTATGGAGGATCTGATCCTGCAGGGAGGTGTGGATACCTCTCTTATAAACTGGAAAAAAACAGACGGCATAGGCAGGATCTGCAGAAACGGCATTAACTTTACGGAAAGAGGCTTTGGCATCAGGGGTGCCCTGGGGTGCTCTGACAGAGCCAATACCGCTATATCTCAGGCCACCTCAAAGGATTTTGACTTTGAATATATATTTGGAGAGCTGGGGGTCAGGTGGTTTCACACCGGAGGCATATATGCTGCTTTGTCCGAAACCTCTGCCGAAACAGTGATAGAAGCCATAAAGACTGCAAAAAAGTACGGCACCATAGTCTCCTATGACTTAAACTACCGACCCTCCATGTGGAGTGCCATAGGCGGTCATGAAAAAGCCATGGAGGTAAATAAGGAAATTGCGGGATATGTGGATGTAATGATAGGAAATGAAGAGGACTTCACCGCCTGTCTTGGCTTTTCCATAGAGGGAAATGACAAAAACCTAAAGGAGCTTAATTTAGAAGGCTACAAAAAGATGGTAGGTCAGGCGGCTAAGGAGTATCCCAACTTCAAGGTGGTCGCCACCACCCTTCGGACCGTACACACTGCTACTGTCAATGACTGGTCAGCCATATGCTGGGCGGACGGTGAGATATACAAGGGACTGGAGATGAATGGACTGGAGATAATGGACCGGGTAGGAGGGGGAGATTCCTTTGCCTCGGGTCTCATATATGGTCTTATGAGTGGCATGGATCCAAAGCAGGCAGTGGATTGCGGAGTGGCTCACGGAGCTTTGGCAATGACCACCCCCGGAGATACCACCATGGCAAGAAGTGATGAGGTTTTTGCCATAATGCAGGGAGGCTCTGCCAGAGTCAAAAGATAGGGTTTTATAAAAAATCACAAAAACTTTTGTAATAAATGACATGGTGGATCTGCAAAAAAAATACTATCATGTCCATTGTAGGTTATTTGTAATTATTCAGAAGCGAATTCGAGCTGGGTTCTGAATGGTTACGGTTATTGATACATATTGAAAGGAGAAGGTAATGGCAAGTATTTCAATGAAAAATATCTGCAAGGTTTATCCCAACGGATTTGAAGCTGTTAAGGATTTTAACTTGGAAGTGCAGGATAAGGAGTTCATCATTTTCGTAGGACCTTCAGGATGCGGAAAATCCACTACCCTGCGTATGGTTGCCGGACTTGAGGATATTTCAAGCGGTGAGCTTCGTATAGACGACAAGATCATGAACAACGTTGAGCCCAAGGATCGTGACATAGCCATGGTTTTCCAGAACTATGCTCTGTATCCTCATATGTCAGTATATGACAACATGGCTTTCGGACTTAAGATCCGCAAGATGCCCAAGGATGAGATTGACAAGCGCGTTCAGGAAGCAGCAAAGATCCTGGATCTGGACAAGCTTTTAGATCGTAAGCCCAAGGCTCTTTCCGGTGGTCAGCGTCAGCGTGTTGCCATGGGTCGTGCTATCGTACGTAATCCTAAGGTATTCCTCATGGACGAGCCTCTTTCTAACCTGGATGCAAAGCTTCGTGTACAGATGCGTACCGAGATCTCAAAGCTTCATGACAGATTGGGAGCTACCATCATCTACGTTACACATGACCAGACAGAGGCTATGACCCTTGGTACCCGTATCGTAGTTATGAAGGACGGTGTGGTTCAGCAGATCGACACACCTCAGAACCTTTACAATGCACCCGGTAACCTCTTTGTTGCAGGATTTATCGGATCTCCTCAGATGAACTTCTTCAACGCAAAGATCGAGAAGAGCGGAGACGGTGCTACAGCTACTATCGGCAATGCAAAGCTTACCATTCCCGCTGCCAAGGCTAAGGCTCTTATCGACGGCGGTTATGACGGAAAGACCGTTACCATGGGTATCCGTCCCGAGGACATCTATGATTCACAGATGATGATCGACGCTAATCCCGGATCAGTTATTGAGTCTGTGATCAGAGTTTATGAGCTTCTCGGTGCCGAAGTATTCCTGTATTTCGACTATGCAGATGCTCAGGTTACAGCCAGAGTTGATCCTCGTACCACAGCAGGTGTTGGTGATACAGTTAAGTTTGCCCTTGATATGGAAAAGACTCACTTCTTCGACAAGGACACTGAAAAGACCATCACAAATTAGTCATTTTACCTTACGTATTTGCACAAAATCTCCTAAAGTAGTAAAATACTTTCCGAGGTGTGTGTATGGATAAGGAAATACAGGATCTGTTGACAAAACTCAATATAAAGACCGGTCTACATCTTGAGATCTCCGAGCAGAACGTGGATGATGATACCTCCTTACGTTTGCAGGAATTGTTGCTTTCTGTAAAAGACCACGCGGGTCGGGATCTCTTTTGGCAGAACCTCCTCCTGGGTCAGTTGTCCCGGGAGGAGACGGTTTTGCTGTCTCGCCGGTTTCATATAGACATGAGCGCCCGCCGGGTGCTCTTTCTTGTTGCCTTTTTGGATACAGTAAGTGACGTTACCAGATCCATGCTTAAGACCATTACCACCGGAAGAGATGAGGTCTTGTCACTTGACGAGAGGCATATTGCCATAATAAAGATCCCGGGAGATTCGGATATGGATACCTGGGCATACAGTCTTTCGGATATGATATCCTCCGAAGCCATGGTGTCATCAATGATAGCCTATGATGATCCTGTAGAGGATATTAACATGCTCCCCGACAGCTATAAAAATTGCGAAGCAGCCCTCAGACTGGCGGGGCTTTTACACGCTGACAAAAAGGTGGTTTCCTGTGACAGGCTCGCCTTTGAAAAGCTTTTGTATTCCGTAGGTCAGGAGGATGCCCTGGATTTTTTGCGCAGGACAGTGACGGGAATAGATATGTCTGCTATAGACAATGAGATGAAAAATACCATCACCACCCTTTTTGAAAATGAACTCAATATAGCAGATACTGCCAAGGCGCTTTTTATTCACAGAAACACCCTGGTTTACAGGCTGGAGAAGTTTCAAAAGCAGACGGGGCTGGATCTTAAAAAGTTTGATGATGCGGTTATATGCAAGACGGCATTTGTGCTGTCCGAGCTCCATGGGAAATAGGAAAAAGGTATGGATACAATACAGATAAAAGGCAGATTAAAATATTACTTACAGATCCCATTATACATGGGGATCGTATTTTTAATAGGATCTCTGATCTTGATGAGTATCAATTTCAAGCTTGGTGTGATCACCGGCAGCGTGTCGGTGATATATGCCACATTGATCTATGTGGCTTACCGGATAACCTGGAGGAGGATCGCAAACGAGATCGTAAATTTTGCCGTACAGTATGGCACGGTTCAAAACCGGCTTTTAAATAAATTTCAGATACCCTATGCAGTGATGGATGGTGAGGGAAAGCTTTTATGGATGAATGAAAGGTTTATGGAGCTTTCCGGCAGGGAAAAAAACTATCGCAAATCAATAAGCTCCATCTTTGCCGAGATAACCAGAGAGAGTATAGAGCGGGTGGATACGGGAAGCTTCATCATCCAGATCACCTATGAGGACAGGATATATGATGCCATTTTGGAAAAGATCCCCTTGAAGGAAGCCCTGGCTGAAGGCAAAGAGGAAGAAAATGACAGAAAAAAAATGGTTATCGAGGGCGTGGGTGAAATCACCTCTGTGATGCTTATTGATGTTACTGAGCGTGAGATCAACAAGAGAAAAAGCATAGAACAGCAGATGGTACCGGCGCTGGTATATGTGGACAATTTCGAGGAAGTCATGGAATCGGTGGACGAGGTCAAAAGGTCCATGCTGGTGGCAATGATAGACCGAAAGGTAAACCGCTATTTCAGGGATGTGGACGGTATCGTAAAAAAGCTGGACAAGGACAAATACTTTATCATATTCCAGAGTCAGTATCTTAAGAAGCTGGAGGATGGAAAATTCTCACTTTTGGAGGATATTCAGACCATTAAGGTGGGAAATGAGGCAGTATTTACAGTAAGTATGGGAATAGGCATGGGTGCTTCCTCATACAGCCAGTGCTCCGAATATGCCAGGGCTGCCATTGGTCTGGCATTGGGCCGCGGCGGATCCCAGGTGGTAATAAAGGACAATCAGGATGTTTCGTATTACGGTACCCGGGGACGTGAGATAGAAAAAAACACCCGGGTCAAAGCCAGAGTCAAAGCCCAGGCTTTAAGGGAAATGATGGAGACCAGAAGCAGGGTTTTGGTTATGGGGCACTCCATTTCTGATGCGGATGCACTTGGGGCTGCAGTAGGAGTTTATGTTGCGGCAACGGCAGTGGGCAAAAAATGTCAGATAGTCCTTAATACCATCACGTCCTCCCTTAGACCGCTGGTGGATATGTTTACCGAGGAGGCAGGCTATCCCAGAGACCTTTTCATAAATTCCGAGGAGGCTCTGACAATAGTTGATAACAAGACTTTGGTAATGGTGGTGGATACCAACCGTCCCAACTACACGGAATGTCCCCAGCTACTTAACCGCGGCGGGGGAGTTGTGGTATTCGATCATCACAGACAGGGCAATGAAAAGATCAAAAATCCCCTGCTGTCATATATCGAGCCCTATGCATCCTCAGCCTGTGAGATGCTGGCGGAGGTATTGCAGTATTTTGCGGATGGCATAACCCTTACAAATCAGGAAGCCGATTGTATATATGCGGGTATGCTCATAGACACCAACAACTTTATGACAAAGACAGGTGTCAGGACCTTTGAGGCTGCGGCATTTTTACGCAGAAGCGGTGCAGATGTTATCCGGGTCAGAAAGCTTTTAAGAGAGGATATGAGTGCCTATAAGGCAAGAGCTGAAGTAGTCAGAAATGCGGAGGTCTACAGAAACGCATTTGCCATATCCGTATGTGAGACCAAGGAAGCTGAAAGTCCCACCATAGTGGGAGCCCAGGCGTCAAACGAGCTGCTTAACATAGTGGGCATCAAGGCATCCTTTGTACTGACGAAATATCAGGGAAAGATATTTGTATCCTCCCGTTCCATAGATGAAATTGATGTTCAGCTTATTATGGAGCGGCTGGGAGGCGGCGGACACTTAAATGTGGCAGGCGCCCAGATAGAGGGAGAGACTGTGGCTGAGGTCAAACGCAGAATAGAAAACATAATAGATGTAATGATAGATGAAGGAGAGATCAGATTATGAAAGTGATATTACTTGAAGATGTTAAGGCACACGGAAAAAAGGGTGACATCATAGATGTATCCGACGGTCTGGCAAGAAATGTGCTCATCAAAAAAAAGCAGGCGGTTGAGGCTACACCTCAGAATATGAATAACCTGAAGCTTCAGAATAAGCATGCTGACAAGGTGGCTGCTGAAAATCTGGCACAGGCAAAGGAGCTTAAGGGAAAAATAGAAGGCTGGACCGTGGAGACGGGGATCAAATCCGGCGAGGGCGGCAGGACCTTTGGATCTGTTTCTTCCAAGGAAATTGCCCAAGCGATAAAGGATCAGTATGATACTGAGATAGACAAGAAAAAGATCATAATGACTGAGCCCATAAAAAGCCTTGGCACACATGAAGTAAAGATAAAGCTTCATCATGAGGTAACTGCTACCTTAAGGGTACACGTAAAAGAGCTGTAAAACAGGGGTGATGGAATGGATGAAGTTGCGGTAAGCCGGGTCATGCCAAATTCCCTCAGTGCTGAGCGTTCCGTCATTGGGTCAATGATGATGGATAAGGATGCCATAACCGAGGTTATGGAGATCCTTACCAAGGATGATTTTTACAATGCGCCCTTTAACATCATGTACGAGGTTTTGCTTGAGCTATATGATGAGGGTAAAAGCGGCGATCTGGTGGTACTACAGGACAGACTTAAGCAGAAAAATCTTCCGGGTCAGTTTACGGATCCGGTGTACTTAGCGGATATTTTAGAGGGTGTGAGCGTATCCGTAAATGTGGCGGATCATGCCAGGATAGTTAAGGAAAAATCCCTGCTGCGGCAGGTCATACGGACAAATCAGGAGATAGAGACAGCCTGCTTCAAGGGCGAGGATACTGCCGAGGCTATTCTTGACGATACTGAAAGACGCCTCAATGAGCTGGTAAAAAACAAGGGTGTGGAGTCGGATGTTCCCATATCCCAGGTGGTGCAGAATGCCCTTTCCGCCATAGAGGCGGCTTCGAGACAAAAGGGCAAGATCACCGGCATACCCACCGGCTTTATAGATCTGGATTACAAAATGGCAGGATTGCAGCCATCTGATCTGATACTTTTAGCTGCCAGACCCTCCATGGGAAAGACTGCATTAGCTTTAAATATAGCCCAGTACGTAGCATTTCACGACAACCACTGCGTAGCTATATTTTCTCTTGAGATGTCAAAGGAGCAGTTGGTAAACAGGCTTTTTTCACTGGAATCCAGAGTAGATGCCCAGAAGCTTCGTACCGGAAGCCTGCAGGAAAGTGAATGGGAGCAGCTTGTGGAGGGGGCATCCACTATAGCGAGATCCAATCTTATAATAGACGATACTCCCGGAATATCCGTGGCACAGATGAGAAGCAAGTGCAGAAAGTACAGCAGGGAAAACGATCTGAAGCTTATAATCATAGACTATCTGCAGCTTATGACAGGATCCGGTAAAAATGAATCCCGGCAGCAGGAGATCTCCGATATCTCCAGATCCCTTAAGGGACTGGCAAGGGAATTAAATGTGCCGGTCATAGCGCTGTCCCAGCTCAACCGTGGTGTGGAACAAAGAGAGGACAAACGTCCCATGCTTTCGGATCTGAGAGATTCCGGAGCCATAGAGCAGGATGCGGATGTGGTCATGTTTATCTACAGGGATGACTACTACAACAAGGACTCCGACAGAAAAGGAATATCCGAGGTGATTATAGCCAAGCAAAGAAACGGCCCCATAGGGACAGTGGATCTGGTATGGCTTCCCGAATATACCATGTTTCGCAATAAGGAAAAGGATCACAAAAAAAAGGACATCCCTTAAGGGATGTCCTTAATAATTTAAGCGAATTAACCCTGGGAAATAGCTCCTGTAGGGCAAACACCTGCGCAGGTACCGCACTCTACACAAGCGCTCTCATCAATATTGTACTGAGAATCACCGGCAGAAATTGCTCCAACGGGGCACTCGGGTTCGCAGGTACCGCAAGATACACAAGAATCACTAATTACATAAGCCATGACTATTACCTCCTAAAAAATACATACATACTTATATCAACAGTTGATACTAAGGGTATTTTATAGCATAATATCAAAGAATGCAAGAGGAAAAATCAAAAAATTAAATGTTAGGTTAACAAAACACTTAAAACGAACTTGATAATTTGAAAAAAACAGTATATTATGATGTCGAGGTCAAAAGCCCATTTAAAATAGGGACTTTTGACTCCGACATCATATTATAGGAAACATATTAAAAATAAAGGAGGAGAAAAGATATGGATGCAGTATTACAGGAAGAATCTGTGACAAAGGCACAGGTCTCAAAGGATACACTCATCGGTGAGCTTTTGCAGATAGATCAGGATATAGCCCCTATTTTGTTTGGTATTGGGATGCACTGTCTCGGATGTCCGGCATCACAGATGGAGTCTTTAGAGGAAGCAGCCATGGTTCACGGGATCAACCCCGAGGATCTGGTGGATGAGATCAACAGTTTTTTAGCAAGCAAATAAAAAGGTGTGGCTTAATAGCCACACCTTTAGTCTTTAGATCATTGTAAGCACCTCAAGTGCGTCGTGTTCTATAAGAGTCCGCGATGTCTCTGTCAAATGAGCATCCAAGCCCAAGGTCTCCTGTAGTGGAGTGGAATACTCTGCAAGTATATTGCAGATCCGGTTAAATACATCCGGTGTGGCATCATCCATGGAAAGTATGAGGCAGTACTCACCGGTAGAAAGCTTCAGCAGACGGCTGCCACCCATAAATGTAAAATCAAAGGAGTGGGATGCGTCTATGGCGTCGTCTAAGGTATCAAAGCAAAAGGATCTGACCACATTTTCAAAGGGAGCATCCTCATTGCTTCCCTCCTGTGAATTCTTTTTCGCATTCTTCCCTGCAAACATCTTTAAGATGTCATTTGCCGTATGACTGTAATCTATATTGGGGATGGGATTGGTGAAATCCTCAAGGGATACATCCTCATAGTCATCATAATCCTCATTATAATCGGTGGGAATATCCGACAGATCCGCAAAGTTGGAAAAACGTGTGTCCAGCTCGTCAGGATAGGGGATCTTTGTAACAATAAGTATGATACCGTCGGAGGAAAGGGGCACAGCCTCGATCACTAAGGGAATATCCTCAGCCTCAAACCCGAATTTATATGATGCCCACCGAAGCATCTCACGAAACAGCGTACGGGCTTTGGGAGTACCATAGGCAAATTCCGAAAGCTTTATATTACGCTGCTCCAGGTCCTCATGGCTTAGGGTGCACTTTATCTGATTTTCATTTATTTTTTCTATCTTCATATATAAACCAATCTGTAGCAAGTCATTTTATTAAGAAATTATAACAGATTTGTTGTAAAAGTAAAGAATGGTAAACACTTCTTTACTTTTATTGTAAAAGAAAAGAATCCCTGTTATATTGTCTGTGACACCGGAGAAAAACGGTTGAAAGCTGCATACCGGCATTTTCTTATCTTCGTTTCCTACGCTATATATAAGATATTTTATACGAAGGTTTATGGGGAGATAGTTTTGGAGAGTGTAAGGATATATTTGTACCACGAATACCTGCCTCCAAGTGAAAATGAGAAGTATTGACTACGATTTATGTATCCCGGGGGGGAGAAAACAAATACATTGGTATGCCAGGCTGGGGAAGGGGGTGATAGCCAGTTTACCGGACGGTTTATATTTGCAGCAATTAGTACGTATAATTAAGCTGTCAAAGGAACCGATATTGTCTATGATAGTAGATTTAGTTGGAAACCATGAATCATAGGGAAATAAGAAGAAGTACAAATTAAAGGTGGGCGGGGTCTTTGGACTCCGCCTTTATATCTTCCATAAAGAGTTAAAAAGTGATACAATGACACTGTTTGGTAAGGAGGCATCCATGAAAAGAAAGAAACGAGCTCAAAAGATGTATATTGTACTTGCCATAGGAGTAGTGATCCTTTTGGCAGGTCTTTTGATACTGGCGAGAAAATATGCCCCCACAAAGGAAAGGATGGAGCTGACCGAGGTATACAGCCTGAATTTTGAAAATGAGGCGGCAGTTATCATAAACGGTGAGTATATGGCATATGAAGAGGGGGATACCTCTGCCAAAGCCGTGATACTTTCGGGGAACCCCTACCTGCAGCTTGATTTTTTAAAAACATATATTGACAATGGATACGTATACGACAGCACGGAAAAGATCCTCAGATACACCACGGATACTGACATCATATCGGTGAATCAGGGGGAAAATACATATTCAGTGGGAAGATCCGAAGAGAGTACGGGTTCGCCCATTGTGGTTGAAGAGGGTGATAGTGTATATCTGTCCATGGAGTTTATTGAGAAGTTTTCCGACTTCGTATATACCATGGAAAGTGATCCCTACAGGATAATGATAGAAAAGGCAGGCTGGGAAAAGAAGGTTGCCACTGCCAAGAAAAAGACCCAGATCAGAAAGCTTGGCGGACCTAAGAGCAAGATAATAAAGGACGTGGATAAGGGAGATAAGCTTATCCTCTTAAGAAATGTGGGGAAATGGTCAGAGGTAGTAAGCCAGGACGGAGTCATAGGCTACTGTCCCAAAAAACATCTGACGGATATTACAGACGAGACCGTGGAGGCAAGGCTTCCTGAGAGAAACTACCGACATTTTAAAATGGATGAAAAGATATCCATGGGCTGGGCTCAGATCACAGGCAAAGCCGGGAATACAGCTTTAGGATCCATGCTGGATAATTCCGGTGATTCAATAAATGTGATCTCACCTACCTGGTTTAGACTGTGTGATAATGAAGGGGGCATAGAAAATATAGCAAGCTTCGACTATGTAAACCGTTGCCACGACATGGGTATCCAGGTGTGGGCGCTTGTGAATAATTTTGATGTGGAGGGAGTTTCCAGCAGTGCGATCTTATCCTCTGCATCTGCCAGGGACAACCTTATCAACAATCTGATCGGTGCTGCCGTGGCATATGATATTGATGGTATCAATGTGGATTTTGAATATTTGCAGGAATCGGACGGGGACGGATTTTTGGAGTTTATCCGGGAGTTGTCACTAAAATGTCACAACAACGATCTGGTGCTTTCCATAGACAACTACGTACCCTCATCCTTCCACGAGTTCTATGATTATGAAGAGCAGGCAAAGTATGCCGATTATCTGGTTATTATGGCATATGATGAGCACTATTCCGGCAGTGATGATCCCGGAAGTGTGTCAAGTATAGGTTTTGTGGAGGGGGCAGTTACCGATATGCTGGGATATGCTCCGGCGGATCAGATCATATTGGGTATGCCCTTTTACTACAGACTCTGGATGACCAGTGAGACCGGACTTACAAGCTCTGTGGTACACATGAAGGAAACACAGGAGATCCTTGATAAATACGGTGCTTCCACCACCTGGAATGAAGATGCGGGACAAAGCTACACCGAGTTTGAAAAAGACGGGGTATTTTACCAGGCATGGATCGAGGATACCAGATCTTTGGAGCTTAAGCTTGGGGTGATGAAGGACAACGATCTGGCAGGAGGCGCATTCTGGAAGCTGGGTCTGGAAAGTGATACGGCATGGGATGTAATTAACGAGTATATGCAATGAATACCGAAATAATAAAAATAGATCCTGAAAATATTGATCCACAGGCTTTGGACAAAGCCTGCGAGTATATAAAAAGAGGGGAGCTTGTGGCTTTTCCCACGGAGACCGTATATGGTCTGGGAGGTGATGCCTTTGATCCGAATGCTTCAAGATCCATATATGCGGCAAAGGGCAGGCCGTCAGATAATCCTCTCATAGTTCATATTGCCGAGATCAGCGATATTTACGATATAGGAAAAAATATACCGAAAACGGCAGAGATTTTAGCCGAGGCTTTCTGGCCGGGACCCATGACGCTTATCGTGGAAAAATCCACATCAGTGCCCTATGAGACTACGGGGGGACTTGATACCGTTGCCATACGGCTGCCCTCCCATCCCATAGCCAGGGAGTTTATCAAAAGAAGCGAAAGGTTTATCGCTGCGCCATCCGCTAATACCAGCGGCAGACCCTCTCCTACAATGGCATCACATGTAATAGAGGATCTGAGTGGTCGTATCCCCTGTATCATAGACGGCGGCAGGGTAGAAATAGGACTGGAATCGACCATAATTGACCTGACGGAGAGCATTCCCACCATACTTCGTCCGGGAGCCATAAGCCTAAAGGACGTAGCGGCTGTGACAAAGGATGCCAGGATGGATCCGGGAATTGGGGAGGAAAACCCTTCCGTGCGACCCAAAGCCCCGGGTATGAGATACCGTCACTACGCTCCCAAGGGTGAGCTTACCATAGTAGAGGGAGACAGGGACAAAGTCATTGAGCGGATCATAGAGGAATGTCAGACCCGCACAAAAACAGGAAGTACATCAGCAGTCATAGCCTGCAGTGAGAGCGCAAAGGAGTATAGGGACTGCCTGGTTTTTGACATAGGAGCCAAAATGCGTGAGGAAGAGATCGCCCACAATCTGTATGATACACTAAGGAAGCTGGATGAAGAGGGGATAGAGTATATCTTTTCCGAATCCTTTGATTCACCGGATATGGGTGTGGCAGTCATGAACAGGCTCCTTAAGGCAGCAGGCCACCGGGTACTTCGCGTCTGAGGGTGGATTTCCCGCCGTAAACGGGGAAGTGTATACAAATTTTACAGTTTTATGAATAAATAGATAGACTTTTTGGGTAAAAAATGAGAAAATACAAACGTGTGATATTTGCCGAGGGTAACGGGATCACCCGGGCACCCATGGCAGCCGAGATTTTTAAAAGCATATACAAAGGGGACGCAGAGGTTCTTTCCAGAGGTATTGTAGTACAGTTTCCGGAGCCTTTGAACCAGAAAGCTTTAGTGGTGATGAAGAGTAACGGTATAGATATACCGGGATTTGAATCCCAGAAACTGGTTGCCTCGGATATAACCTTGGATACCATTGTATTTACCATGGAAGCATCATCATATGCCAAGATCCTTGCCACCATTGAGACAGCAAGTGAGGAGAATACCTTTTTACTTACGGATTATGTGGGAGAGGAGCTGCCCATCATGAATCCCTTTGGAGGGACTCTCCAGACATACGGCATCTGCTTTGAGATGCTTAAGACTACGCTTGGCAAGCTGAATGACAAGCTGACAGGCTCTGATCAGGAGGTATCGTAAGTGAGCGATAAAAGAAAAGATTATCTGAGCTGGGATGAATATTTCATGGGAATAGCCTTTTTGTCCGGTATGCGGTCAAAGGATCCCCATACCCAGGTGGGAGCCTGCATAGTCAGCCAGGATAATAAGATCCTCTCCATGGGCTACAACGGATTTCCGGTGGGGTGCTCTGACGATGAGTTTCCCTGGAATCGGGACGGAGATCCCCTTGACAACAAATACTTTTATACCACTCACAGCGAGCTCAATGCCATATTAAATTACAGAGGAGGATCATTAGAGGGGGCAAAGCTTTATGTTTCCCTGTTTCCCTGTAATGAGTGTGCAAAGGCTATCATACAATCAGGCATTAAGGAAATAATATACGATAGCGACAAGTATGAGCATACACCCAGCGTCATAGCATCAAAAAGGATGCTTACCGCGGCAGGGGTGACCTTTAAAAAATATGAGCATACGGGACGGACGATCTCAATGGATGTATGAATAAAAAAAACAATGACGTGTTTGAGATGCTTACTCTGATAATGCAGCTTGGCATCTCCATGCTGGTACCGATCTTAATGTGCACTCTGGCAGGAGTGTGGATAGGGGACAAATTCGACAAGATGTGGATACCCCTGGTGGGCTTTGCGGTGGGAGCAGCCGCAGGTATGGAATCGGTATATAAGATAGTTAGAAAATATCTCAAAAATAAAAAATGATAAAAGCATTAAAGAGATTGAATGAAGCACTGCCGGGATTGCTTTTAGGTATTCTGTTATTCGGCATAGCCGAGGAGCTTATAGGTATCTGGTTCGTTTCGGACAAGCTTAAGTTTACCATTGGAGTCATAACAGGCATTGCCTGTGCGGCTGGAATGGGGATCCACATAGCCTGGGTCCTGGAAGAGTCGGTAAGATGTGGAGGTACTGCCACTAAAAGGATGGCGGTATTTTCCGCCTTAAGATATATTTGTGTAGTAATAGTTTTTTTTGTAATGACCTATTTTGATCTGGGTAATTTTTACGCAGCATTTATAGGGGTATTAAGCCTCAAAATAAGTGCATATGCCCAACCTTTAATACACAAAATAGTACATGAATGACAAGGAGGTGATAGAGTGGGAAATGTGGTAGTGATGTCATCCATGCCCTCGGCAGATGATATTGACTTTATGATCCATGGGCTTTTTAAATACAAGTTTTTTGGACATGAGGTCTGGATCACCACATCACATGTGTGTATTCTGATAGTTATGCTGCTTTTGGTGTTGTTTGCTTTTATAGTTAATCGAAAGATGAAAAAAGCAACAGACATACCGGACAACTTTCAGAATGTGATCGAGGTCATAGTAGAGTTTTTGGATGGCATCGTAAATCAGGCTATGGGGTGGAGTGCTCCTAAGTTCCGCAACTATATAGGAACCCTGTTTTTATTCATACTGGTTTCCAATATATCCGGAATCTTTGGCTTAAGACCACCTACGGCAGATTACGGCACTACCCTGGCTTTGGCGCTTATTACCTTTACACTGATCCATTACAATCAGTTCAGGCATAATTCGCTGAAAAGCATCTGGGTCGATATGTGCTCGCCGCTGCCGCCCTGGCTTCCGATCTGGCTGCCCATCAACCTGATAAGCGAAATTGCAGTACCCATCTCCATGAGTCTGCGTCTTTTCGCAAATGTGTTGTCGGGAACCATCATCATGGCACTGGTTTATGGTCTTCTTAAGGCTTTTGCCTATGTATGGCCCGCAGCGCTCCATGTGTATTTTGATCTTTTCTCGGGAGCCATTCAGACATACGTATTTTGTATGTTGACCATGACGTATATCGCACAGCAGATGGGTGATCCCCCTGCTGTAAAAGAAAAAGCAACCAAGTAGTAAGAAGGAGGACATTAAAATGGGAATCACAGGACAGGATTTAATTTTAGCATGCTCAGCTATCGGCGCAGGTCTTGCTGTTATAGCAGGTATCGGACCCGGTGTAGGTCAGGGTATTGCAGCAGGACATGCGGCAGCAGCAGTGGGACGTAACCCCGGAGCCCAGGGACAGATCATGTCTACCATGCTTTTGGGACAGGCTGTTGCAGAGACCACAGGTCTGTACGGACTCTTGGTAGCACTTCTTCTGCTTTTCGTAAAACCTTTAGTTGGCTAAAAAAGGAGTTTTAGATGGGTAACATAATTCTTACGGCTTCAAGTGAGTCGATGGAGAGGTTATTTAATCTTGACATTCAGCTTATAGCAGATGCCACACTCCTTATCATAGCGGTGCCGTTTTTATTCATACTGCTTTCGTATCTTTTATTCAATCCGGTACGTCAGTTTATGAATGACCGTAAGAACCGTATTGCAAACAATATCAATGACGCTTTGGAGGATCGGGCGGAGGCACAGAAGCTCAAAGAGGAGTACGAAAAGAAGCTGAAGGATATCGACAAGGAGGCTGACAAGATACTGGCAGAGGCCAGATCAAAAGCACTTTCCAATGAGAATAAGATAATCAGTGATGCCAAGGAGGAAGCAGCCGCCATAGTGGCAAAGGCAAGAGAGGATGCAAGACTTGAGGCAAAGGCTGTGGAGGATGAGATGAAGCAGCAGATGATAGCTGTGGCAGCACTCATGGCACAAAAGGTAGTGACTAAGAACATAGACACCACTATTCAGGCATCACTTGTGGAAGACACATTAAAGGAAATGGGTGGTTTTTCATGGCAAAGCAGGTAGAGACCGTTTATGGTGGTGCACTGTTTGAGTTAGCCGTAGAGCAGGATCAGGTGGATAAATTCTATGAAGAGACCGGGTCGCTGATACAGATCCTGGACGAAAATCCGGATTTTATGGCAATGATGACCCATCCCCAGATCCCTCAGGAGGAAAAGCTTGAGACAGTCAATACCATATTCAAGGGCAGGATCTCGGATGAGATCATAGGCCTGATGCGTATGATAGTGGAAAAAGGTCATTTTTCCGACATTAAAAAGATCTTTTCTTATTTTGAAGACAGGGTAAAGGAATACAAAAACATAGGTGTGGCTCATGTATCCACTCCCATGGAACTTACCAAAGAGGAAAAGGAAAAGATAGAAAAGAGACTTTTGGAAACCACAGATTATAAGTCCTTTGAGATGGATTACAAGGTGGATAAGGATCTCATAGGCGGTATGGTGATCCGTATAGGTGACCGGGTGGTGGATTCTTCCATCCGCACGAAGCTTTATAATCTGACCAGAGAACTTAGTCACGCATAGGCAATAAATATAAGGAAGAAGGTGAGAGCGCTCCATGAATTTAAGACCGGAGGAGATCAGCTCAGTTATAAAAGAGCAAATGAAACGCTATGCTTCCGATCTGGAGGTATCTGATGTGGGTACAGTTATCCAGGTGGCAGACGGCATAGCACGTATCCATGGATTGGAAAAGGCCATGCAGGGAGAACTTTTGGAGTTCCCCGGCGAAGTATACGGCATGGTCCTTAACCTGGAAGAAGACAACGTGGGTGCCGTGCTTTTGGGTAACCAGAAAAACATCAACGAAGGCGATACCGTCAAGACCACCGGAAGGGTGGTGGAGGTTCCCGTAGGAGATGCACTGTTGGGAAGGGTGGTAAATGCCCTTGGACAGCCTATTGACGGCAAGGGACCCATAGAGACGGACAAGTACCGTCAGATAGAAAGGGTGGCAAGCGGAGTTATTTCCCGTAAGTCCGTTGACACACCTCTACAGACAGGTATCAAGGCTATCGACTCCATGATACCTATAGGCAGAGGACAGCGTGAGCTTATTATCGGTGATAAGCAGACAGGAAAGACAGCTATAGCCATTGACACCATCATCAATCAGAAGGGTCAGGGAGTAAAGTGTATCTATGTAGCCATAGGTCAGAAGGCGTCTACGGTTGCTGCACTGGTTAAAACTCTCGAAGAGTACGGAGCCATGGCATGGACCACAGTGGTTGCATCTACGGCTTCAGAACTGGCTCCCCTGCAGTACATTGCACCTTACAGCGGATGTGCCATGGGAGAGGAATGGATGGAAAACGGTGAGGATGTACTCATCATCTATGACGACCTTTCAAAGCACGCCATAGCTTATCGTACACTATCACTGCTTTTGAGGCGTCCGCCCGGACGTGAGGCTTATCCCGGAGATGTATTCTATCTGCACTCCAGACTTTTGGAGCGTGCAGCCAGACTCTCGGATGCATTGGGAGGAGGCTCCCTTACTGCACTGCCTATCATAGAGACACAGGCAGGAGACGTGTCGGCATACATCCCTACAAATGTTATTTCCATCACAGACGGACAGATATATCTGGAGACAGATGCCTTTAACGCAGGTCAGCGTCCTGCTATCAATGCCGGACTTTCGGTTTCCCGAGTAGGTGGTTCGGCACAGATCAAGGCTATGAAAAAGATAGCTGCTCCCATCCGTGTGGATCTGGCGCAGTACAGAGAGCTGGCATCCTTTGCCCAGTTCGGTTCAGAGCTTGATGCTGATACTGCCGAAAAGCTGGCACAGGGTGAAAGAGTACAGGAGATCCTTAAGCAGCCCCAGTATGCTCCCATGCCTGTAGAGGATCAGATCATGATTATCTATGCGGCTACCCAGAAGTATCTTTTGGATATTCCCGTGGATCGTATCCTGGAATTTGAGGGTGTGCTTTTTGAGCATGTAAAGACAAAATATCCTGAGATACCTGAGTCCATCAGAGAGAAAAAGGTACTTGAGGAGGAGATGGAGAAGAAGCTTGTGGCAGCCATTGAGGAGGCCAAGGGATCTTTTTTGAAATAGAAAGGCGGTAACGCAATATGGCATCAATGAGAGATATCAAGCGGCGCCGCACCAGTATCACCAGTACCCAGCAGATCACCAAAGCCATGAAGCTTGTGGCTACGGTTAAGCTGCAAAAGGCAAAGAACCACGCAGAGAGCGTGACACCGTATTTTGATAATATGTACAATACGGTAAGCTCCCTTTTAGCCATGACCAAAAATATTAATCATCCCTATCTTAAGGTTAAAAGCGGTGGAAAAAAGGCAGTTGTGGTGATAACCTCAAACCGTGGTCTGGCTGGAGGATATAACAGTAATGTGGTAAAGCTTATCACAGGAGACAGCCGCTTTTCCAAGGAAAATACGGATCTTTACTGTATAGGTCACAAGGGTATAGAGGCACTGACACACCGTGGATATAATATTACGGATGACGATTCCGAGGTAATGGAAGCGCCGGTATACGGTGATGCCACCAGGATCACCCGTATCCTCTTAAGCCGCTATGCGGCAGGTGAGATATCAGAGCTGTATCTCTGCTATACCCATTTTAAAAATACTGTTGTTCATGAGCCCAGATGTATCAAGGTACTTCCGGTGGACGTAAAAAAAGGACGCAAGAAGGATGATGACAATGCGCTTATGAATTTTGAGCCCAATCCTGAGGAGGTCATTGATATGATCATTCCAAAGTATGTGTCCTCTCTTTTGTACGGTGCCTTAATAGAGGCGGTTGCTTCTGAAAACGGCGCACGTATGCAGGCTATGGATTCGGCAACCAGTAATGCGGAGGAGATGATCAATGATCTGACTCTTAAGTACAACAGAGCACGTCAGGGCTCCATAACCCAGGAGCTGACGGAGATCATTGCAGGTGCGGAAGCGATTTCGTAAACAAAGGAGACAATAATGGCAAATAATATTGGAAAGATCACCCAGATCATAAGTGCGGTACTGGACATCAAGTTCTCTGAGGGTAACCTTCCGGAGATCAATGATGCCATAGAGATCACCAGATCTAATGGAGAAAAGCTGGTGGTTGAGGTTGCACAGCATCTGGGGGATGATACAGTCAGGTGTATTGCCTTGGGACCTACGGATGGTCTGGTCAGGGGTATGGAAGCGGTAGCTACCGGAGGCCCCATTTCAGTTCCTGTAGGTGAGGGTACACTGGGACGTATATTTAATGTTTTGGGTGAGCCCATTGACGAGCTGCCTGCACCCAAGGCTGACAAGAGGATGCCGATCCACAGACCGGCGCCTTCCTTTGAACAGCAGGCAACTTCCAGTGAGATGCTGGAAACCGGTATCAAGGTGGTAGATCTGCTTTGCCCCTATCAGAAGGGTGGTAAGATCGGACTTTTCGGTGGTGCCGGTGTTGGTAAGACAGTGCTGATCCAGGAACTTATTCACAACATAGCTACAGAGCACGGTGGATATTCCGTGTTTACCGGTGTTGGAGAGCGTACCCGTGAGGGAAATGACCTTTACTATGAGATGAAGGAATCGGGAGTTATCGACAAGACCTGCATGGTCTTCGGTCAGATGAATGAGCCCCCCGGAGCACGTATGAGAGTGGGACTTACAGGACTTACCATGGCGGAGTATTTCCGTGATGAGGGTGGTAAGGACGTACTGCTTTTCATAGATAATATCTTCAGATTTACCCAGGCAGGATCAGAGGTGTCCGCACTTTTGGGACGTATGCCTTCGGCGGTTGGATATCAGCCCACCCTTGCCACAGAGATGGGAGCTTTACAGGAGCGTATCACCTCCACTAAAAATGGATCCATCACATCAGTTCAGGCTGTTTATGTGCCTGCGGATGACCTGACAGACCCGGCTCCCGCTACTACCTTTGCTCATCTGGATGCGACTACGGTTCTGGAGCGTTCCATTGCAGAGCTGGGTATCTACCCCGCAGTTGATCCTTTGGGTTCCACATCCAGAATACTTGATCCCAGGATCGTGGGAGAGGAGCACTTTAAGGTGGCTCGTGGTGTTCAGGAGATCCTTCAGAAGTACAAGGAACTTCAGGATATCATTGCCATACTGGGTATGGATGAGCTTTCAGAAGAGGATAAGCTGGTGGTAGCCCGTGCCAGAAAGGTACAGAGATTTTTGTCACAGCCTTTCTTTGTGGCAGGTCAGTTTACCGGACTTGAGGGTAAGTACGTGCCTATAGCCGAGACCATCCGTGGCTTTAAGGAGATACTTGAGGGTCGTATGGATGATGTGCCTGAGGGACATTTCCTCAATGCAGGTTCTATCGACGAAGTCCGCGCCCGCATGAATTAGGGGGTATCCTATGGCAGAGGCAGCAAATGTTTTTGAAATACAGATAATCACGCCGGATCGGGTATTTTTCCTGGGATCAGGCAGTATGATAGAGATGACTACCACAGAGGGGGAGATAGGATGCTATCCCATGCATGTTCCCACCACAGTGGTGTTGACTCCGGGTATAGTAACCATACATGATGCAAAGATATCCGATACTGTTGAGATCCCCGAGGCAATAAGGCCTGACGGAAGTCTGATAGCAGCGGTCCACACAGGATTTGCAGAGATCTTAAATGACAAGGTCACGATAATGGCAGAGGTCGCGGAGTGGCCCTGTGAGATCGATAAGGTCAGGGCGGAAGCTGCTGCAAAGAGGGCACAGGAACGATTGGATGCCAAGCAGGAAAAGACAGATCTGATGCGTGCAGAGCAGGCACTTAAAAAGGCTCTGGTAAGAGAAGAGATTGCGGCAATGGAAGCTTAGAGCTTCCGTTCCTAAGATTAGGAGAAGGGGTAATGATAAACAGACAGTCAAATATGGCTGTCTGTTTGTGTGGAAGGGCTGTGTGATTTAAAAGGGACGAAGAACGGAGGTTATAATGGGAAAAAAGGCACTTATTACGGGAATTACCGGTCAGGATGGAAGCTATCTGGCAGAGTTTTTGCTGGAAAAAGGATATGAGGTACATGGTATTACCAGACGTTCCTCCATTTCAAACACTGCAAGGATAGATCATCTTATAGCAGACAATTCCATAATACTCCATGACGGAGATCTCACTGATGCCAATGCCATTTTTCATATAATAGGAGAGGTAAAGCCGGATGAGATCTACAATTTGGCAGCCCAATCCCATGTACAAAACAGCTTTGATGTGCCCATATACACAGGGGATGTGGACGCTTTGGGAGTGCTTCGTATCCTGGATGCGGTACATACTTTGGGTATGGATAAAAGCTGCAGGATATATCAGGCCTCTACCTCAGAGCTTTATGGTAAGGTGGAGGAAGTGCCTCAAAATGAGAATACTCCATTTCATCCTTTTTCTCCCTATGCAGTGGCAAAGCAGTACGCTTTCTGGATGATGAGAGAGTATCGCGACGCTTATGGACAGTTTGCGGCTAATGGCATCCTTTTCAATCACGAATCCGAAAGAAGAGGCGAGACCTTTGTTACAAGAAAGATAACTTTGGCAGCCGGCCGGATAGCAGAGGGTCTGCAGGAGACCCTTTATCTCGGCAATATGGATTCAAAGCGTGACTGGGGCTATGCCAAGGATTATGTCAAGTGCATGTGGCTCATACTCCAGCAGGATGAGCCGGATGACTATGTAATAGCCACAGGTGTCCAGCATACTGTAAGGGAATTTGTGGAGCTTGCTTTTTCCCATGTGGGCATAGATATAGAATGGCAGGGAAGCGGTATTGATGAAAAGGGTATCAATAAGCAAAACGGCAAGGTGGTAGTGGCTGTGGACGAAAGATTTTACCGTCCCACCGACGTGGTAGATCTCTGGGGAGATCCTACAAAGGCAAAAGAGGTCCTGGGCTGGGATCCACAGGAGACCACCTATGAAGAGCTGGTAAGGATAATGGCTGAGCACGACCACAGACTTGCAATACAGGAAAAGGCGGCCCTTAACAAATAATACGAATCAGGAGAGATTTTACAGTTTATGGGAATCAGTGTTGTATTACTTGCATATAAGGAGGAGGAGAACCTTAGGATCCTTCTGCCTGAGATAAAAAAATATGTAGAAAAATGTGAAAAAAACTACGAGATCATTGTGGTGGATACCATGAAGCCCTTAGATAATACGGAAGGGGTCTGCAAGGAGAATCAGGCAAGATACGTAAATCAAAAAGAACCCGGCTTTGGCGGGGCTTTCCGTACTGCCATTGCCGAGGCGAGACTGCAGAAATTTCTGATCTTAGACAGTGACGGATCCCACCAGCCCAAGTATATACCTGAGATCTACCGGAAATTCAATCAGGAAAAATGTGATGTGGTAATAGGATCCAGATACTGCAAGGGCGGAGAGTCCAACGATTCCAAGTCCTCGCAGATCATGTCCCATATCTTAAATTTCGCCTTCAGGATAGCACTTGGAATAAAGGCAAAGGATCTGTCCACGGATTACAGGATGTATCATACCTCCGATCTTAAAAAGGTAAAGCTTACCTGTAAAAATTATGATGTTTTACAGGAGGTGCTTTTGGCAATAAAGCTTAATAAGCCCAAGCACCGGATCAATATAGGAGAAGTACCCATATCATTTAACAAAAGGATATACGGCGAGTCGAAGCGGCAGCTTTTAAAGTTTATTATCAGCTATGCCGGAACCATAATAAGACTCTTTTGCAGACGTATAGCAGGTGGATTCGGAAAATGACGGATAATAAAAAAAAGCTGATCGATCAGATATTCAGATTTGGCGTGGTGGGACTTTCCAGCTTTCTTATTGACTTTCTGATCACAAATATAATCGCACTGGTCTTACGACAGTCGGGTACGGATGCCACCATAGCAGCCATGATAGCTGCCCTCTTTGGATTTGTAGTATCCATAATATTTAACTATATCCTTTCCATGCACTGGGTATTTGAGCGCAGGGATGATATGGACCGGCGCAGGGAGTTTGTGGTATTTGTGGTGCTGAGTGTGATCGGTCTGGGACTTAACGAGCTTATTATTTTAGGCTGTATGAGTATGATAAGGGATATCTCATGGTGCGGCGCATTTACAAGCTGGTGCACAAAGGTCGCCAATATAGTATTCCCCATGACCTTTGATGGAATGGCTACTGCGGGATCAAAGATCATTGCCACAGCCATAGTGATGGTATATAACTTTGTTACCAGAAAGATGTTTTTGGAGAAAAAAAGCTGATGAAAAAATATCTGATCACCGGGTTTTCCGGTTTTGTATCCAGACACTTTCTGGATCTGTTATATGATAAAAGAGAGGACTGTGAAGTCCTTGGGGTGGATGTGAATCCCCCTTCGCTGGATATAACAAAATACTCAGACAGATTCCCCATAGAATTTAAGCAGGTAAACCTGCTTGAAAAAGAGGAGTTTCAAAAGATCGTAAAGGACTTTCTGCCGGATTTTGTACTGCATCTGGCAGCTTTTTCCAGTGTCTCCTACAGCTGGCAGCACCCTACGGAGTGTGTGCTGAATAACACCAATATCTTTTTGAATGTGGCAGAGGCAGTACGAGCCATAAACAAGCCCTGCAGGATCTTATCCGTGGGCTCTTCCGAGGAATACGGCAATGTGGATAAGTCCATGCTTCCCCTTAAGGAGGATATGGAGCTTCGTCCCGTCAGTCCCTATGCGGCTGCAAGAGTGTCCCAGGAGCTTTTATCCAGGGTCTATGTAGACGGATACGGCATGGATATAGTGCTGACCAGGTCCTTTAATCATTTTGGTCCCTACCAGGATGATAGGTTTGTCATACCCAGCTTTTTAAAGCGCATAAAGGCAATAGCGGATTCAAAGGAGGAAACTGGGGTTATCGAGACTGGAGATACCACCATAGTACGTGACTTTGTGGATGTGAGGGATGTGGTGAAAGCCTACCATATGCTTTTATGGGAGGGCACTCCGGGAGAGATCTACAATATATGCAGCGGTCAGGGTATCGCCCTTTCTAAATTAATAGAGATAATGGCTGATATAGTGGGCGTTTCCGTGGAGGGTCGGGTCAACCCGGATTTTGTAAGGCCTGATGACAACAGGGTAGTGATAGGGTCATACGAGAAGATAAATAAGCATGTGGGCTGGAGTCCTGCCATACCCCTTGAAAAAACCATCAGGGATATGCTTTCTACGAAAGAGTAGCTTCATGGAGAGAGAATATAAAATAAAAAAAGAAGATCTGGGTTTTGTATTTGCCCAGGGATTATTCATTATCTACTCTGTTATAAGATTTTATGACAGAGCTTTTGTTCCCATGAGGAATATGCCCCTGGAGGCTTTAAAGGAGCAGAGGTATGCCTGTCTGGGGACTTTTCTTTATTTTCTGATACTTCTGCTTTTTTCCCTGGTATCCCTGGTTTACTGCGGTGAAGAAAAGAAAAAGCAGGTGGGATTTTTGCTGACTGTCCTGTCGGTGACTATGATCCCTGCCTTTTTGCCGGAGAATTACTTTGGGGTGATAGATGTGTACAGCGCGGCTTTGGGGTTTTTATCCCTCATTCTTTTGCACTCCAAATACAATGACAGGTTAGTGGGAATATTTATATTTTTGATGATCAGGTGGGATATCACAGCAGCCATAAGCTGGGGTCTGTGGCTTTTGGCTTACACCTTTTATCTGACCTACAGGGATAAGGAAAGCATCAGCGAGGAGCCTTCCGGAGGAAAAAAGACAGCACTGTTATTTACTGTAGTATTGTATATAGTGGCATGTGTTATTCCCCGGAAAAGTTATTCAACCTGGAACAGGATATTTGAGCCCAGGTACGAGCTGACCCTTACAAAGGGAATAATTGCGATCTTACTTCTGCTTCCCATGGCAGTTTTGTTTTTCAGACTGCTTTATAATCTGGCAATGGAAATGAAGCGTTTTTTGCCGAGATTCAGTTATTATTGCCTGTTTTTTGCCGCTTTGCCAGCCTTTGTGGTGTGGTTTTTAAATGGAGATTATTACAGGGCAATTTTTTATCTTACATCAGAGGCAGTGATCTCTATGCTGGTTCTGATGCAGGGTGAGAGACTCAGAGGTATGGAGCTTTCGGCATCTCATAAAAGCATCTGGGACAGCTCCAGATGGATCAGGGTATTTTTGCTTCTGTATCTTGCCTTTGTAATGTTTTTCCTTGTGTATGGTCAGCCCCTTCTTTTAGAGGAGCAGCTTCTGGAATACTGATAGGTGAAAAGATGAATAAAGTCAAAAAAATATATCCGGCAGTTTTGTCCCTGTTTGGACTAATAGTTTTTTTAACCTGCTGTCAGTGGAGAGTCAGATCCTATAATACCACCATGCTGGCATTGGATTATAAAAACGGATTTACCTCCAGGGCTCTTTTGGGAACCATATATCATATTTTAAATGCTATACTTCCCTGGGATCTGATGAACTACAATGCGGTATTTGTATTTTCCATAGTCGTAACTCTTCTTTTTCTGGTGCTTATAGTTGTTTTTGCCGTGACCTGCCTTAAGAGGTCGGATGAGCAGCTTCGGGATGTGGTCATGATAATCCTGCTTTTATTTACGGCGGTGTCCATGTCCACCTTTTCCGGAGGCTATAATTTCCTGAGAGTGGATATATTCATGCTGGCTGTAAGCATGATAGGAGCGGTCTGTCTTATCACGGAAAAATACACCTGGCTTGTGATCCCCTTTTCTGCCATTGGGGTCATGTTCCATCAGGGCTACGTGTTCATGTATTTTAACATCATCCTGGTTTTGCTGATAATAAGGTTTATTGATGCTAAAAACAGCCGGGATAAGATCCGCTACGGGGTGTATTTTGCAGCAAGCTTTGTGGTGGGTTCACTCCTGTTTTTGTACTTTGAGCTCTTTTCAAGAAACAGCGGTCAGGCAGTCTATGAAAAGGTCGTGGCAGAGGCAGAGGCTCTGTCATACAGGGGAATATACCATACCACTCTTTTGGCACATGAGGTTTTAGGCATAGATCTGGGGGATACTGAAAAAGGGCTGCGTCTGGTAAACAGGATACAGTTTCCCATTTATATCCTTGTGATGATACCCTTTATAGTTTATTTTGTGATCCTATTTTCGGGTATATTTAAAGAGGCAAAAAAGAGGAAAATGGGCAGATTCAAATATTTATGTGTTTTGGCAGGACCCCTTACAATGCTGCCTGATTTCCTGTTAAAAGTAGATTATGGCCGCTGGATCATGTGTGTAGTGGCATATTATTTCGTGGTTTTGCTGTCGCTTTTGGCAATGAGAGATACTGTGGTGGAGGATGAGATTGCCAGGGTCAATGTGATTATGACGACTCATTTGTGGAGCTATATGCTTTTGGTCTATCCTGTATTTTTCCTGCCCTACTGGGATGTGGATATTAGTGAGTCCATGCGCTTTGCAAACAGGTGGCTGGCAGATCTGATACCCAATCTGTACAGATATGTGGAATGGTGGTGAGGATGACGGATACTGACAACAAGACCAAAATATATGTGGGAAGGGCGCTGTATGTAATTGGCATCCTTCTATGTCTTTATTGCGGGATCTTTTTAGGGCATCCTGATGCCCACACTCTTTCAGGCTGGGCAAAGGATCTTTTGGACTGTATTTTTTCCGGCAATTTTTCAGGTTTCCCTGAGTATACCTATGAGCTTCGCAACAATGCTACAAACTACAGTATGCTGGCAAATCTGATGATGGCTGTACTGCTGCTTCCGGTGTATGCCCTCGACAATCTTACTATCCTCGATATTGATATCTATGGATATGTGTTTTTTGAAAAGCTTATGATACTTGCGGTTACGTTTTTAGATGTTCACATCTTTGGACGTATTATGGAGGAGATGGGCTTTGAAAAACATGAAAGGCTTTATGCCAAAGGGCTTTTCATGTGCTCAGCCATAGTGTGTGTTGCCACCGTGGCAAAGGGTCAGACAGATGCCATTGTGATGTTTTTTGTGCTGGCAGCAGTTCGTTTCTTTCAGA
>CAMOZG010000006.1 GCA_946630825.1 uncultured Lachnospiraceae bacterium | reverse complement strand
CTCGGAGTATGAATCGGATTTCTCCGCGCTTCGCGCTCTCGAAATCCGGCAGCAATTCGGAATCCGGGCTATCGCCCTACTTCCTCATCGCTGCGAAGTTTTCAAATGCATATGCGTCCGACCAAATAAATTTGGTCATCCGCATCTGCATTGAAAACATTCATACTCCGAACATTCATACTCCGAACATTGCCATAAACATACCGGCGGCTACGGCGGTTCCTATTACGCCGGCAACATTGGGTCCCATGGCGTGCATAAGCAGGAAGTTGGTGGGATCCTCTTCGGCTCCAACCTTTTGGGACACACGGGCTGCCATGGGAACTGCAGACACTCCCGCAGACCCGATAAGAGGATTGATCTTACCGTGGGTCAGATGGCAAAGCAGCTTGCCGAAAAGCACACCACCAGCCGTACCAAAGGCAAATGCCACAAGTCCGAGGGCAACGATCTTAATGGTGGTCCAGTTAAGGAAAGCCTCTGCGCTGGTTGATGCACCAACGGAAGTTCCAAGCAAAATGACCACTATATACATAAGTGCATTACTTGCCGTATCTGTAAGCTGTCTTACCACTCCCGATTCACGGAAAAGATTTCCCAGCATAAGCATACCAACCAAGGGTGCCGTGGTGGGCAGAAGCAGGCAGACTACAATGGTAACGATAATGGGGAAAAGTATGCGCTCCAGCTTTGATACTGTACGCAGATTATCCATCTTGATAGCCCGCTCTTTTTTCGTGGTAAAAAGCTTCATGATAGGAGGCTGTATTATGGGCACCAGTGACATATAGGAATATGCCGCCACTGCTATGGGACCCATAAGCTGACTCTGTCCCAGCTTACCTGCCAAAAAGATGGAGGTGGGACCGTCTGCTCCTCCAATGATGGATACTGCCGCTGCAGCCTCATCATTAAATCCAAGTAAGATAGCTAAAAGATAGGCTGTAAATATACCTATCTGGGCTGCCGCACCCAGAAGGAAGCTTATGGGATTGGCTATAAGGGGACCAAAGTCCGTCATGGCGCCGACTCCCAGGAAAATAAGAGACGGAAGTATGGACCATTCATCCAAAGAGAAGAAATAATACAAAAGTCCTCCCACTCCGTTGCTGGTCTCCTCAGGGGAAGCCATGATATCAGGATAAATATTTACTAATAGCATACCAAATGCAATGGGAACCAAAAGCAATGGCTCATAACCCTTTCTGATAGCAAGATATAAAAATACACACGCCACAAGGATCATGATGTAGTTGCCCACAGTCAGATTAAAAAATGCTGTCTGATGGAGGAGATTTCCCATTGTCTCCGCAACATAACTCATAAATTGCTCCTCCTCAAAAATTATGCTTCATCCATTGTTGCAAGAAGTGCTCCTGACTCAATGGAAGTACCTTCAACCACATCAATGCTCTTGACTACTCCGTCTACGGGAGCCACTACAGGAGTCTCCATCTTCATAACCTCAAGCACTACTATGGGATCGCCCTTTTTAACACTGGATCCAACAGAGGCTGAGATCTTAAATACCTTACCTGCTGCACCGGCTTCTATCTTTACAGCTCCGGCACCACCGCTTTGAGCAGCTGCCCTTTTGGGAGCAGCCTTGGCTGCGGGAGCAGGTGCGCTTGATGCGGATGATCCGCCCTTTTCCTCCACCGTAACATCATAAGCTGTTCCGTTTACTGTTATGGTATAGTTTTTCATAATAACTCCTTCCTTATAATTAATCTTCGATTATATCCTGCGAATTGACCTTACTACAAATGAATCTGTAGATGCACCTGTGCTTGCAGCTATGGCTGCAGCTATCACCGCTATAAGCTCGCCGTCATCCTCGTCCCGGGATTCCTCGGCTCTTATCTGCTCTAAGTTTTCGGGAGAGGCCTCTATGACCTCATCCTTTTTAGCCATGCTCTCCTGGATCTTTGGAATGATCTTAAAGCAGCTTATCAGCAGGGAAATAAGTATCAGTATAACAAATACGGTTCCGATACCCATTACCGTATTAAGTCCTGCCTTTTTCATGATCTCTCCTGTGGAGTAGATCAGATTTGCATTGATGGAAGTAAGCTCCATATCAAAGGCATTGTATACAAATACCAGCTCTGCATTTCTCTTGGTAAAATTAAGGGGCAGCTTCGCTGTAACTGTCTTACCGCTCTTTTCTACGGAAAACTCTCCGTAATCCTTAAAATCACCGCAGGTGGTAATAACCTCTGTCCAGTCATCCAAAAGTCCGGCAAAAAGTTCGCCATTCTCCTCCTGGGTTCCATACATGGAATAGTAAAGCTGTGCCTGCATCACATCCGAGGGGCTCATGGAGGTCAGTTCATCCGCAAATCCCATGGCCTGCTGCTCGAGATCCCCGGCAGTCATATTTCCATACATTTCCGGCTCGGCAGTCTTCCCACTGCACGCCACCAGCAAAAACATACAAAGGACACAGCAGGTGAAAAATATAAGTTTCTTTTTCATATGCGCCCCCTCTACTTTGTACCATGCTTTTTGTAGATGTACATGTCCTTTTCAAAAAGCATATCAAATCCTGCGATCAGATACTTTCTGGCATCTGCAAAATCCACCACACGGTCTATCATGCCCCTGCGAAGTGCATTGTCAAGGCCTGACTGTGACGTGGCGTATTCTTCACGGCAGGCTGCCACATCACCGGAATCACCTGCAATAATTGAAGCTGCCAAAGCAGGATCCATAACAGATACATCAGCATCAGAAAATGCATAGGTCAGATCTGCTCCAATAGCCTTGGAGTTCATCATAAGATATGCAGTGCCGCCTGCCTGACGGGTGATCAGGTTGATCTTTGGAATGTCCGCCTCAGCTATTGCCGACACCATTTTGGCAAGAGCCCGGGGCAGTCTTTCTTCATTGAATACACAGGCTTTGTATCCTGCCACATTGGTAAGGGATAAAAGAGGAATGTCAAAGGCATCCAAAAATCTGACGAAATCAGCAGCCTTTGCACAGCCCAAAGCAGTCAGAACATCCTCATTTTCATAGGTCTCATTACCGATAACTCCCACGGTGGCTCCCATAAGGCGGATGAATCCGGTCACCATTCCCGGAGCAAAGCCACCCTTGGTCTCAATAAACAGATGGTCGTCGGAAAGCTCGGCTGCGATCTCGCTTACCTTGTCACGCTTTGTCTCCAGACCCTCTGAGGCTCTGTTTAGATCATCAGTAAAATCATCCACAAAGCCGCCGTCTCCGCCGGAAGAAGGAAGGACTGATATGAGATCACGGATACCCTCTAATATCTCATCCTCGGATCCGATCATGTCCACATTTCCGGCTTTATACTGAAACTCTGCCTTTGAGGTATCATTCTTTTCTGAATTATTTCCCGGTATGGCATCAGGAGAGTTTACAAAAAGCTCTGCACCATCCTTCATAAACGAAAAATCGGACATGGAATTAAGGACAGCAAGTCCTCCGCCGCAGCGACCCATAACAGCCGTGATCTGGGGCACTACTCCGCAAGCCTCCACAGAAGCTTCGATTATCTGTCCAATGCTTTCCGTACTGTCAAAGGATTCCGTAAGTCTGACACCGCCGCAATCAATGAGACCGATAATAGGCGCCCTCATCTTCATGGCTTTGTCATAGACATCCTTGATCTTTCTGGCATGCATCTCACCTATGGTACCGGAAAGGACTCCGGGATCCTGACTGTACACAAATACCAGTCGCTCGTCGATAAGACCATATCCAGTAACAACACCGTCTCCGGGGGCTTCCTTGGGATCCTGATTAAAATCAGTGCTTCTGGAAGTTACGCCGGAAGAAAGCTCCACAAAGCTGTTTTCATCCAGTAAGGATGAAAGCCTTGCAACAGCCAAGCCTTCGTTTCCACTACTCATCATTTTCCCTCCATTTAAACTTTATATTACTATAAAAAGAAAACATTGTATCTAAAACGTATAAGACCATAAGCCATACGTTTTCGCACTATTCCTACTATAAATGATTGTTAAGAATTTTTCAATCTTTTTTGCATCTCCTCTATGAACCTGGAGGGGTATACCTTTTTATTATTATGTCGATCCAGAGTCAAAAGGGTAAGAGTATCCTTTGCCCGGGTGATTGCCACGTAAAATACCCTTCGCTCCTCTTCCATATCTTCTGCCTTTGCCTGGGGCGTGATGCCCTCGTTTACATCCAAAATGATCACATGATCAAATTCCAATCCCTTTGAACCGTGAAAGGTATAAAGCCCCACTCTTTTATTCTCCTCATCCTTTGACTTTTCCTCTCCGGCTTCAATGAAAGAAAAAAAATCCTCCCGAGATCTTATCTTAAAGAAAATATCCTTTATACCATTTAAGGTCTGGATAAGCTTCTGCTTTTCCACAGGATCGCCCCCTGCCCTGACATGGAGATAGTTCATATATCCTGCGCCCTTGCAGAGATAATTTATACCGGCACAGGGAGAAAGTTTTCCCACCACCATTCCAATTTTTTCGTGATCCATGCCGAATACCTCCCTTGCCCTCATGACATCAGTATCATCTGCCCTGCCAAAGCCCAACTTTAGCATGGCGCACAGATCCCGGAAAATAAAGTGATCCCTTAGTGAGGGAAGCTTTTCCCCGGAGAAAAAGGGAATATGCTCTGACATGAAATATTCTTTTATAAGCGAACTCTCATATCTGTTTCTAAAAAGGATCCCTACGGTGGCATCCCGGCTTCCCGCTAATATTTTCCTTGCCATTTCCACCACATATTCACACTCTTTAGTCTCATCCATGCACCTTATAAATCGCATTTTCCCAAAGGCATCCCGGTGGGAGCATATCTCCTTTTCATATCTTATCTTATTATGGGATATGAGACTGTTGCTGCTTACGGTAATCTGCCTTGCGGATCTGTAGTTGTTCTTAAGTCTGATAATGGCTGCCCCGGGATAATGCTTAGAAAATGACAGCATGAATTTAGGATCGGAACCCCTGAAAGAATATATTGCCTGGTCATCATCCCCTACCGCAAATATATTCTTCTTCTGTCCTGCCAGAAGTTCTACGATCTCAAACTGCTCCTGATTTATGTCCTGGTATTCATCAATAAGAATATAAGAAAATACACCCTGCCACTTTTTTAAGGTGGCGGGTTCATTTTCCAACAGCTTTTTGGTATCGGATCCAAGCCTGTCATAAAAGGTCTCTTTCTCCTTTTGTGTCGTGGGCTTTAGACTCTCATGCCCGAATCTGTCGGATAGAATATGGTAAAAAAGACTGTGAAAAGTAGAAAAGTGCACTCCGCCGGGGCCTTTGTCCCGGAGATATCTCATCTCCATCTCTCCGGCTGCATCCCTTGTAAATGTTATCACAAGGATCTGCCCCGGCAAAATGCCTTTTTTGATCAGATTTTTGGTTCTTTCTACTATGCATTTTGTTTTGCCGGATCCGGGTCCGGCAATAATAAGACAGGGACCGTCAAAATGCGAAACTGCCTCCCTTTGATATTCGTCAAGCAAATTTTGTCCTTTCTACTCTCTTTCCACAGGACATTTGACGAATGTAAACTCTAGTGTAGCCGTTTTTAAATACCTCGACTTATTTGGAAACGGATACACTAGGCTGTAAGTTTTTTAATAGCCTCATTGATACGGCGAAGGGATTCCTCCTTGCCTAAAAGTTCCAATAGCTCCGTGGCTCCTGCCGGGGTCATGGGCTTTCCGGAAAGTGCCGTACGGATGGGCCACATCACATAACCCACCTTGAATTCATGTTCATCCCCATAGGACTTTAAAAGGGAAAACAGCGCATCATTGGAATAGTCATCCGTAGCCTCCAACAAAGGCAGCACCTCCTTTAAGAGGGCAAGGGATTTTTCCCCGTCTGTCTTCATCTTTTTATGAGTATACAGGGATATGTCATACTCCGGCACCTCGTCTATGAAATCCACCATTTCCGGTATATCGGAAAAAAGCTCGATCCTGGACTGTACCATGGCAGCCACCCGCCTTAGATCCACATCTGATCTCACAGCCTCCTTAAGGGTGGGCAAAGCCATTTCATAAAACCTGTCAGGATCCATGGCATGCAGATATTCGCCGTTCATCCAGCGAAGCTTTGTCATATCAAATACAGCCGGGGATTTATTTATATGGTGATAATCAAAGGAAGCCACCAGCTCATCCAGGCTCATGATCTCCTTGTTATCCGCAGGGCTCCAGCCCAAAAGCGCCACAAAATTCACCACGGTCTCCGGCAAAAAGCCCTGCTCCACCAAATCCTCAAAGGAGGAGTGTCCGCTTCTTTTTGAAAGCTTCTTATGCTCCTCATCGGTGATAAGGGGACAGTGGATGTAGGTGGGTATCTCCCAGCCAAAGGCTTCATAGAGACGATTGTACTTCGGTGATGAGGACAGATATTCATTTCCCCTCACCACATGGGTTATGCCCATGAGATGGTCGTCCACCACATTGGCAAAATTATAGGTGGGATAGCCGTCGGATTTAATAAGTATCATATCATCCAGTTCACTGTTGTCCACCTCTATATGACCGTAGATCTCATCATCAAAGCTTGTGACACCCTCTCTGGGGTTGTTTTGACGGATCACAAAGGGCTTCCCCTCATCTAAATTTTTCTGGATCTCCTGGGGAGAAAGTCCCAGACAGTGCTTGTCATAGATGGTGTAGGTCTTGCCCTCATCATCAGTGGTGCATGCAAGGGAAGCTAAGCGCTCTTCGTCACAGAAGCAGTAATAAGCCTCGCCCTTGTCTATAAGTTCCTTTGCATACTTCATATAGATCCCGGCTTCCTGCCTTTTTGACTGGACATAGGGACCTACTCCCCCATCCTTGTCAGGCCCTTCGTCATATTCCAGACCGCAGGCTTCCATGGTCCGATAGATTATCTCTTCTGCCTCATCCACGTACCTTTCCCTGTCGGTATCCTCTATTCTTAATATAAAATCGCCGCCCTCATGCTTTGAAATAAGATATGCATATAAAGCAGTTCTTAAGTTTCCTACGTGCATCCTGCCTGTGGGTGAGGGTGCGTATCTGGTTCTGATCTTCATTTTCTTTCCTTCTTTCTTTCCTAATTCATTTCATAGGCAGACAACCCGCAGATCTTGTCCACTGAGGAGATGATCTCCAAGACCTCGGGAGTATAGTAATTATGCTCCTTCATCATCTTGTCGATCTCTATCCTCTCGCTTTTCACTGCGTTTAGGTTTTCTTCTTTCCGAAGCTTAACCTTTTTGCGTCTGAGATTTATATTGTGATAAAGCTTGTCCATGATATCCTCATGGGCTATGGCTGCCACCTGGGATCTCCATATTTTTTTGTCGTGGAGATCCAGCTTTGCCAAAAGCCTCATAAGCCTTGCCATAAAATACTCGTAATCATCATTGTCCTTGGCATACTGATCCCTGGCTCTTACCATTTCCACATATCTGTCCCAGAGGTAGTTAAGCTCTGCCGAGGTGGTGACTTTGTACTTTTCCTGTTCGTAGGATATGGCACGGGTCACATTGGCGTATTTCATCCTGACCACATTTAAAGCCGAAATAGTCTTATTTATGGACCTGATCAGTTCCCTGTTTTTTCGCCTGTTATGGGAGCTTCTTAAAAAGATGATAAATATCCCCACCGCTGTGGCAAAAAGCAGCACCAGAAGATATGCCGATATATCTATCTTGACATTCTCCCGGATGACAAAGAACAAAAACAAAAAGGACATAAATGTGATCGCCATGAGCATGGTTATCCTGGCAAGGAGCCTGTTTGATACCATGATCCTGTCACGCTCTATCTCATATTCGCTTTTGGCTGCCTCAAGGGCACGCATATTTTTATTTTCTACAGACTGGTACTTCTCATTTTCCTGCATCCGTTTTATGACATCAGGTATGCCCTCGTCATCTTCAGCTAAGGTCATGAACTGTTCGTCTGTAAGAGGTGGAGATTTTCCTTCGTAGGTCTTTTTGGATTTGTCCAGCTC
The DNA here is from genome assembly GCA_946630825.1 of uncultured Lachnospiraceae bacterium. Taxonomy (GTDB): domain Bacteria; phylum Bacillota; class Clostridia; order Lachnospirales; family Lachnospiraceae; genus JAILEN01. The sequence goes on along the minus strand of CAMOZG010000006.1, from coordinate 24,266 downwards.
CTCCAAATTTTTTGCCACTATATAGAGATCATCCTTTTTGTTCTTAGGGAGGTTTTTAATGGTTAAAATATCCTCCATGTAGTTTGTCAGCACATTGATCTCTGCGTCCTGAGCCTGGATCTGCTTGGTAAGGGCAATGATCTGCTCGCAGGAATCCAAAATATAGTGAACCGTCTTTTGGGGATTGTTCCAGTCGTCTATTTCCTGGATCTCATTTAAGACCTTTTCAAAGGAAGCATCCAGCTCCTCTTTCTTTTTATTTTTTTTGCCAAAAAAACTCAAAGCCCGCTTACCTTCTTATAATCATTTGTAAATCCGGATATAATATACATAATCTGTTCCATATATGTGGTCTGGTCACTGTAATCACCCCTGAGTCTCTTAAGCTTCTGGACAAAGCCCTGGATCTCCTCAGAGGATGCCAGTGTGTCGATATCGTCTTTAACATCCTTTATGACATTTTGAGTCACATGATACTTCTCCGCCAGCATATTAAATCTGGTGTCCTCGTTCATAAGGGCTGCCGAAAAAAGCATGCCGGAAAGAGACTCTATCTTTTTCCCCAGATTAAATGCCTTTTCATATGACAGGGATGCCTCCTCAAAAAAGAAAAGCCAGGCAAAGGCAGTTCCCCTGTTGTGGTATATCAGAGCCTGAAGCTCGTCTGACATTCCCTCCTCCTCGGAGAGTATACTGTCATAGCTGTATATGGCTTCCGTAAGCCTGCCGGATCGCATCAGCTCATCAGCGTGAACCTTTTTCCTCTCCGCATCCGTAAGGCTTTCCAGATCGGCTATTAGCTCCACTATATCCCTGATCTCTTTGATGGTCAGATATCCGCAGCCTGACAAAAGCTTGGTCACAAACAGATGCAGTGGAAGTCCCTCGTCAATAGCTGTGGAAAGCTGATCCGAAAGCTCTTCATCCAAAAGCTCGTCCCTGATCCAGTCGCACAGCTCCTTTGACATGATCTCCTTTGTGACCAGATAGGGATTCTGTCTGATATAATAGCACAGTTCCTCCAGAGAGTATACATTGTGGGAAGAATCCTCTATATACAATGGATTGGCAGCAATCTGATGTCTGCAATAGATCAGTTCGCCCATATTCCGTCCTCCATATTCACATGAATCACATGCTCCCAGACCTTGCCGCTGGATCTCACCACTTCACCGAAGCCCAAGTCCCGGATATTGATGCGGATATCCCTGTCGGATATGGGAGTCACCAGTATCCGAAGTCTGGTGGTACGGTTGTCCCTGTCCGGCAGGTCATTAAGCTCTAAAAGCTCTACCGTTGCCTGACGGCTGTCAGGTCTTTGTATCCAGAACTCCACCTCTTTGGTTCCGTCTAATATGACCTCGCACTCCCCCTTTACATCAAACCAGTTTTCTCCCGCAGATAAAAGGGTGACAAACTGCATCTCATTTTTATCCAAAACCTTTATGGACACATTTACCTTAAGTTCATGATCTCCTATGAACAAAAAGGGCCAGTCCTTTTTTCCGTCACGAACCAGTCCGGCATGGCAGGCACCCTTGGAAAAGAGGTTTTTCCCCATGAATACCCTGCGACCCTTACACAAGACCTCCAGGGATCTTTTCAGCCAGTCGCCGTCAAAGCCGTCCCCCGTCAGATACACCGAGGATATGTATGACTTGTTCATATCCTCCGAGACGATCTTGTAAAAGGTCTCATCCCTGTTGTCCAAAAGCCGCCCCACATCAGTGGTCTTTAGATGGACTATCTGTGGTGTATAGGACTGATCGCGGGTCAGCTTGTAACTTATCATGTGGTTTTCATCATAGTGATACAAGACCACATCATGTAAAAAAAGAGATGGGGTCTGATTTAACACATAGTAATAAAAGCACTCCCGATAGTCAAAAAGTGACAGCTTGCTGCCGGAGATGGAAAGCTTCTGAGCCACTAAAGAAAAAAGCTCCTTTGCTTCCATGGTAAGCTCCTCCACGGTAATGGTAAGCTTTTTTAAAAAGCTGCCCCGCATCAGGGGAACCGGCATGGACATAAGCTTTCTTAAAAAAATGACAAAGAGGTCTACCGCTAAAAATTCCTCGGCGTCCACAACCACCTTTTCCCGCATAAGCGCTCTCTCATAGAGCCGGTCCACTCCGTATGCCAGCCCCATGCCAACCTGTCTGCGGGCTTCGTCTCCGAAAAACCACTGTGCCATGCCTCTTCGCTTTGCCAAAAACATGGGTATCAGATACACCTCGGAACCGGCTACGGTGCTGATAGTCACAGGTCCATCCATATTAAGTTGATAGTAGCTGATCATGGCATATTTATTACTGATATCCAGTCCGTAATATACCCCCAGCTCGTCCCTGGTGTCTGTCTGCATCACATACCCCTAATTTTTCCTCTCGGTGGAATTTTTACCCATTAAGGGATAAAACAACTGTCCGGCAGTGTACTCCAACTTTTTGTAAAGGGTCATATCCTCAATAAGCTCTCTTTCATTCCGGTACAGTACATCACTTTTCATCCGGTTTATAAGACCATATCTGCCGGGTTCATCCTGATAGATATTGTCGGATATGGTAAGCTCTCCTTCATGGAGGATGCTCTCCGGCGCCGACTGGTCATAAAGTCTGTATTTGATGGTATCTCCGAAAAACATGACAAACTGCTTTACATAGATGCCGTCATACACCTCATTCATCCTGCTCTCACAGGGATCACCGGAAGCATCCCGGTAGGATATCCTCATATCCATCCCCGGCTTGTCGTGGTACTCCACATAGCGCTTGTCATAGAGATGGAATCTGGTGATGTACTTTCTGTCCACCTCCCGGTAAAAGGAGAAAACTATGTTTTTCTTTATGCTCTCCCGCAGAAGCTGCTCAAATATAACTTCGTTGTCCGCGGCGGCTCCCCTGTTTTTACAAAAGTATTTAAGGAGTGCCAGCTTTTCGCTGTCGTTCATCCCATCCGACTTGTCATACTTTGGTATCAGATAACCGAATATGAGCTCCGGGATCTTTTTTTCGGATATTAGATAGGTACGGCTCCAATAGGTGAGATATGCCTCCACTATCATGGGGGACACCCGCTTTTTCATATAGGCTTCAAATATCTCACCGGAATCCTCTCCCATATCCTCGGTATATAGCATCTGGGTCAGTATCCGCTCTTCTATAAGCCCTGTAGGCAGTTCATTGGCATAGGCAAATTTCCACACGCTTTCCATGAGAAAGGTGGGACCCACATAGTAGTTATTCAGATAGCTTAAAGTGGCATCCGAAAAAAGATACTGCTGCATCAGATATGCACACATGGCGATCAGAAAATCATCCGTTTCCTTTTCTGTCTTTTTGCATCTGTCGGTTATAAGACGCAAAAGGGATTTGGAGGAAGCTGTGATGCCATAGCTGTTTAAAAGCATATCGTAGGCATAGTCATACTCATCCGAAATTATGAGTATATCCATGACATGGGTGCCGGTCTCCGTATCCAGCTTTTTGTAATTTCCGCTTTTTATCAGGTAGTCTATAATTGGCTTTTCCCTGTCGGAAAGCTTTAATACCTGGGAGAAAAACGGAAGCCTGCGAAGCTTATACTCAGGATCTATTATATCGCTTTCCAAAAAGTCACCGATCCTATCAAGCTCTGCCGGAGTGAAATCATCCGGAGATCTGTGCCTGTACTGGTTGTATAGAAAATAAGGCAGGGTCTCATTGGAAAGTACACTTAACCGCTCCACATATTGTGAAGCATTGAATATGGGCTGTACGCTGTAATATGCGGGATCCGATATAAGGCTTCCGTCACTTGTCTCCAAAAAGACCTGGTAGTCACCGGTAAATATGGGCACAAAGGCTCCGTAATCATGGACTGCCGCCCTGTGGGGAGCATCCAGAGAGTCCTCAAATACAATAACACTGTTTATATTGTCATGGAGGGTAATGACCTTGTTGGTAAAGATAAACTGCTCCATATCGCAGGCAATATCGTGATCCATTATGCCGGATTCCAAAAGATCTGCGTAGCACAGTCCTAAATTGTCATCTATATCACCCTTTGCCATATGCTCCAGGGAAAACCGCTGTATGGTCTTTTTATACTGGTCATAAAGCTTCGGATCTTCCTTTTTGTAGGTGATCACATTGGCATATACAAAGGCTTTTTTCTCATATGACAGGTTGTTTTCATACCTGAAATACAAGGTCACAAGCTCAGGCAGCTTTTCCACATAGTCTGCAGGCAGTGACATGATATATGCCTCATAAAGCCCCGTAAGCTTGATCTCCTTATCAATAGCCATCCGGTAAAAATCCAGATAAGCCTTTCCTATCATATTTCCCCTTAAAAGATATGCTACTATGGCAAAAAGCAGATCCTTCTGGGGATATCTGTCATATATATATCCTGCCAGGCGATAGACCCTGACATCAAATGCCTTTTGATCTGCCAAAAGCTCCTGAAACTGCTCTGCCAAATTCACGGAGATCTGCCCATGTCTGGCAGCCCACAGCATGATATTAATGGCAAAGTCGGAAAGCTCATTAAAGAGATAGGGGTCACTCTGGTATATCCGGTATGCCTCGATATAGAGATAGGGACTGTGGAATCCTGCCTCCACCCAGTTTCGGATGTCACTTAGCTTACGCCTGGAATCATTGATGTAATCGGTACGCAAAAAAAGCAAAAACCAGAATATCCTCACATCCTCGGGATGCAAAAGAAGTATCCCCTCTATCTCGGCAGTCAGCTTGTCCACATAGGTGTCCTCCTGCTCAAGAAGGGTACACAGATACATAAGATATGCCCACTGGGTACTTTTTTTATCCTCTATTTCCCGCTTCAGATCCGATATCTGCCACAGAGCCTCCTGCCGGTTTTTGTTTACAATGAGGCACTGGGTCTTTTGCAGCTTGTACATTGCCTCGTCGGGATGCTCTTCTATGAGCACATCCAATATCTCAATGGATCTGCTGCAAAAATCACCGGTGGTAATGGCCTTCAGTCTGTAGTCAATGTAGAGCTCCGTAAGGGCGCTCCTGCTTTTTCTCTCATCTATGTGATGGATATGCTCCTGTGAGATTTCCTTGGAGCGGGTGGATACGGTAATGCCGATCTCCTTTGTGATGCCTGCGCCGCTAATGGTGATAACTGCCTTATTTATGCCGGAATGAAGCATATCCCGGTGTATGTAAAAGGACAGCTCCAAATCGCTTCCAATAAAATACTCGGAGCCGAGATCCTCCCTTTCCACAGAGATGAAATCCTCCCTGCAGAAAGCCTCTATATGGATGTAGCCCCAGGTGTTTTTTTTGACATGGATCACATGCTTCTGGTTTTCATCCACATCATAAAAGCTTAGATCATCATCCCCCTCCACGGAAAATGATATCTTTTTTTTAAGCCCGGTGGCTACTAAAAATTCCTCCATGTTAAAAGAGGTGATGCCCACACTTTTATATCCACGGTACAAAAGTCTGGTATGAACAGGGGCATTTTCGATAACCTCATAAAAGGCATCTGAGGAAAAAAAGCGCAAAGCCGCCTGCCAGTGTTCCCGGGCAAGAGCCGCAAAATCCGACAGATTTTTAATGGCTGTCCCCTCCACCACAGGGGACTTCTGTCCAAAGGTTATCTCAAAGGGAAGCTTTCGATCCACACCGGCACATACTATATAAAAATCCCCGGAGATAACATCTCCATGGGAAAAAGATCCGTGTACCGTGGCAAAGGTAATGCGGCACTGCAGGCCGTCAAATCTGGGCTTGGTGATCCTGATATAGGGGTTGGTGGAATACACCATCCCCCGGATCGGCCCCTCCCCGTCACTACGTACCACAAAGGAGCCTTCGAAGATCTCGCCGCAAACTCCGGAAAGCAGAAGTCTGTCAGTATCAAGTTTCAATCCACATGCCGGATCAAATTTGTCCTCCGACATTCGATAGATCTTTTTGCGCAAAAGTAACTCCCTAATTTCTATACACTTATGTCAGCCACGACCCCCAGCTCATCCTTATTGGCGTCTAATACCGGCTGCACAAAATCCCTCAGATATACCAGGACCTGTCTGGGAGCACGTCCCACATAGTTTTCAGGCTTCATATATGCAGAAAGCTCATCCAGATCCAGACCGAAAAATTCGTCATTTGCTATACGCATAAGCAGGTCATTTTCCTTTCCCTCTTTTTTGACGGTGTTGCCCGCTTCCATGGAAAGCTGTCTGATCTTTTCATGGTACTCCTGACGGTTTCCTCCTGCCTTGACTCCGTCCATGATGATATTCTCCGTCGCCATGAAGGGAAGCTCGGACATGAGTCTTTTGGTGATGACCTTGTCATTGACCACCAGACCGTTTGCAACATTGATGCAAAGATCAAGTATACCGTCAGTGGCAAGAAATCCCTCGGCTATGGAAAGCCTCTTGTTTGCACTGTCATCCAGGGTGCGCTCAAACCACTGGGTAGCTGAAGTGATGGCAGGATTTAAGGCATCTATCATCACATACCGTGACAATGACGCTATACGCTCTGAGCGCATGGGATTTCGCTTATATGCCATGGCTGAGGACCCGATCTGATTTTTTTCAAAGGGCTCCTCCACCTCTTTAAGATGCTGCAAAAGCCTGATGTCATTGGACATCTTGTGGGCGCTGGCAGCTATGCCTGCCAGGACATTTACTACCCTGGTGTCGTATTTTCTGCTGTAGGTCTGACCGGATACGGGAACGCAGGCATCAAAGCCCATCTTTTTGGCGATCATGGGATCGATCCTGTCAATGATCTCGTCATTGTCATCAAAAAGCTCCCTGAAGCTTGCCTGGGTCCCGGTGGTTCCCTTTGACCCCAAAAGCTTAAGGGATGAGATCACATAATCCAGATCCTCAAGATCCATCATAAACTCATTGATCCAGAGGGTCGCCCTCTTTCCCACTGTGGTGGGCTGGGCTGGCTGGAAATGGGTAAAAGCAAGGGTGGGCAGATCACTGTACTCCCCCGCAAAGTGAGCCAAAGCATCTATGACATTCAAAAGCTTTTTTCTGATAAGCTTTAGTCCGTCACGCATGATGATGATGTCCGTATTGTCTCCCACATAGCAGGAGGTGGCACCCAAGTGGATAATGCCTGCCGCCTTGGGACACTGGATCCCGTAGGCATATACATGGCTCATCACATCATGACGCACCTCTTTTTCCCTGGCGCGTGCCACATCATAATTTATATCATCCTGATGGGACTTAAGCTCTTCTATCATCTCCTCTGTGATCCGGGGTGAGCCGTCCTCATTTTTGAGTCCCAGCTCCGCCTCGGTTTCAGCCAAGGCGATCCAAAGCCTCCTCCAGGTGGAAAACTTCTTGTCCTGAGAAAAGATATACTGCATCTCCTTGCTGGCATATCTTTCGGAAAGCGGACTTATATAACCCTCTGTACCCATATGGCCTCCTTAAATGTGTTTATACTCAACTTTACCTTACTGCCAGTTTTTTCCTGTCAAAAGATAGTAAGCCTCTTTGTACTTTGAAATGGTCATATCCACCACATCCTGAGGCAGATCATAGTCACTGTCGGGATGTGCCTTAAGCCAGTCCCTTACATACTGCTTGTCAAAGGAAGGCTGGCTCTTGCCGGGCTCATAGCCCTCCACGGGCCAGAATCTGGAACTGTCGGGGGTCAGCATCTCGTCACCCAAGACCACATTTCCTTCCTCATCCAGGCCAAACTCAAACTTGGTATCGGCTATGATGATGCCCTTTTCCCTGGCATAATCCGAGCATTTCTTATAAAGCTCCAAAGTCTTTACCTTAAGGGTGGATGCCAGCTCCTGACCTCTGTGGGGATAGAGCTCCTCTAAGATCTCTACTGTCTTTTCATAGGTGATATGCTCGTCATGATCCCCCAGATCCGCCTTTGTGGTGGGGGTATATATGGGCTGGGGCAACTTGTCGCTTTCCACCAGACCCTCAGGCAGACCTATGCCGCAGACAGTACCGTCCTTCTGATAGCTTGCCCAGCCTGTACCGGTGATGTAGCCCCTTACTATGCACTCTATGGGCAGCATCTCAAGCTTTTTGCAAAGGGTCACATGCCCCTCATACTTGGGTTTCCTGAAAAACTCAGGCATATCATTTATATCAGTGGAGATCAGATGGTTTTTGATCACATCCTTTGTGTAATTAAACCAGAACTCCGACATCTTTGTCAGTATGGCTCCCTTGTCAGTGATCTCGTTTTTAAGTATCACATCAAAGGCGGATATGCGATCCGTGGCTAAAAGGATCAGCCTGTCTCCAATATCATATACCTCTCTTACCTTACCGGATTTTACCGGGCTGTATTCGTTCATTTATATTTCCTTTCTATACGGCAGACATTATTTCCTTACAAGAAGTGAACGTCCTGTCATCTCGGCAGGCTTTTCCATGCCCATAAGCTCTATAAGAGTGGGTACGATATCACAAAGCTTTCCGCCCTCAGCCAGACCGTAAGCCGGATCTGCATTTACTAAAATAAAGGGTACGGGATTTGTGGTATGGGCAGTCCAGGGCTCTCCCGTCTCATAGTCTATCATCTGCTCACAGTTGCCGTGATCCGCACAGATGAAGAGCACTCCGTCCATTTCCTTTACAGCCTCCACGGCTTTTCCCACGCATGTATCTACTGTCTCCACTGCCTTTACTGCAGCTTCTATAACACCGGTATGACCCACCATATCCGGGTTTGCAAAGTTTATAATGATCACATCATACTCGCCGCTTCTGATGGCTGTGCAAAGCTTGTCGCATACCTCAGGGGCGCTCATCTCAGGCTGCAGATCATAGGTAGCTACTTTGGGAGAGTTTACAAGAACTCTGTCCTCACCCTCATTGGGCTCCTCTACTCCGCCGTTGAAAAAGAAGGTGACATGGGCATATTTTTCCGTCTCTGCGATCCTCGCCTGCTTCATGCCATGGGCTGCCAGATATTCACCAAAGGTGTTTTTTAGCTCCACCTTTTTGAATGCAATCTCCTTGTTTGGAATGGTCACATCATACTCCGTAAAGCAGACATAGGTTACCTTTTTCCTGGGACCTCTGTCAAAGCCGTCAAAATCGTCACAGCAGAAGCAGCGTGTAATCTCACGGGCACGGTCGGGACGGAAATTGAAATTGATGATGGAGTCTCCGTCCTTGATAACTGCGGTAGGCTTTCCGTCTGTAAGTATGGTAGTGGGAAGCACAAACTCGTCAGTTACATCCTCTGCATAGGACTTTTCCAGTGCCTCAGTGGCTGATGCAGCCTGGACACCGTTTCCAAGGGTGAGATTCTCATAAGCTTTTTCCACCCGATCCCAGCGGTTGTCACGGTCCATGGCATAGTAACGTCCGGAAAGGGTCGCCACTTTACCTACGCCTATTTCCTTCATCTTGGCTTCCAGTTCCTGTACAAAGCCAAGTCCAGAGGTGGGAGCCGTATCCCGTCCGTCTAAATAACAGTGAACGAAGACCTCAGATACTCCCTCTCTTTTAGCCATTTCCAAAAGTCCGTAAATATGGGTATTGTGGCTGTGAACCCCTCCGTCGGAAACCAGTCCGTACATATGGACAGCGCTGTTATTTGCCTTTGCATTGGAAAAAGCACTCTTAAGTGCCTCATTTTCAAAAAACTCTCCATCCTCTATTTCCTTGGAGATCCGGGTAAGCTCCTGATAGACTATACGTCCGGCGCCCATATTCATATGACCCACCTCGGAATTTCCCATCTGTCCGTCGGGAAGTCCCACAGCCAGCCCTGATGCATAGCCAAGCTGCCAGGGATAGTTTTCCTTAAGGGAATCTATGACGGGGGTATTTGCCATTGCCACTGAATTAGCCTCCGGATTGTCGTTTACTCCGAATCCGTCAAGTATCATTAAAACTGTAGGTTTTTTACTCATGTTACCTCCTTTTGATCCTGCCCTTAGAGTCTATAAGGGTGCTTTGTGATATTGATTCTATATGACTGTAAATTCGCTCTGCTTCTTCATTGGTACAAAGAGAGACCTCTGCGCCGCTAAAATGTGCCGGAACAAATGCCGGCTTTATCTTTCCCTCAGAGGTGATCCTGATTACCGCAAGACCTGTATCATAGTCCGCCGGCATATTGCCTGAGGTGGAAAACCAGAAGTTTCCAAGGCTGTAGAATATGGGTACATCATTCATGTACTCAATTCCCTGAAGACAGTGGGTGTGACCTCCGATTATGGCATCAGCCCCTGCACCCACATAGGCTGTGGCAAGAGCCGTCTGATCACTGCCGTACATGGCATTGCCCTCGGTGCCCCAGTGAACAGCCACCAGACACAGATCCGCATTTTTCTTTGCCTTTGTAATAGCTTTGATGCAGTTATCGGGATTTAAGGTCTTAAAAACTCCTGACTGGGTGGCGGTTGCCTCTCTTGTAAATGTGGTGGATCTTTCGATCTGGGTAGCATTTACAATGGCGATCTTAAGTCCCTGCCAGATATAGTATTGTATCCGCTCAGCTTCCCTTAGGTTTTCTCCCGCACCTATGTAGGGAAGCTTGGCATCTTTTAAAGTCTTTAGGGTGTCACTTAAGGCTTCTTCGCCATAGTCAAAGACGTGATTGTTTGCCAGACATGCCAGATCGCACCCCAATTTTTTCAGATCCTCCACCCTCTTTGGATCAGCACGGAAAGTATAGTCCTTTCCGGCAGTGGGCTCGCCTCTTTTGCTGTAACAGAACTCATTATTTACCGCAAAGACATCCGCCCCCTGCATTACCTCCATAAGATCCGGGGAAAAGCAGTCTGTAATACCGTTTTCACATTCTTCCATGTGCAAAGTGGTGGCTGCCCCTTCGTGAATGGTCACATCCCCGGAAAAGACAAACTCCACTGTGTCATTTTCAGAATCTATATGATGTACATGGGAATAGTCCCAGGCGTCAAGTCCCACATAAGATGCATACTCATCATATAAGACATGAATGGACTTTCCGGTTATGCGAAACCAGACCTTTGGATCCGCATAATCCCGGTTTTCCACTATTTTTTTTAGTACATCATCCCCATAGTTTTGGACAATCCAGAAAAAAAAGCTGTCTGTAACAGGATGGTTCCCGAAAAACTCCGGCGAAGCTTTTTCCATAATGGCATTTATATTGGTCTCGATCACAAGTATCCTCTTATCAAGGGTAATGCCGGCTTTTTCTTCGGAGGCCTCCATCCCGGTCATATCGGCGGAGACCTCCTGTGCCTTTGTATTTTTCCATGGATCCTGCCACAAAAATACCGCTATAAGTAATGCCACAAGAATGATGGCGGTTACTTTATTTTTCATCTTTTTGCGGTTCTTCCTGCCTTATGGTCTTGGTGCGAATCTCTTCGCAAATATCATCTATAAATTCCTGAAGGGGCTTTACTCCCTCGTCTCCTGCAAACCTGCTTCTGACAGAAACCGTCCGGTCTGCTTCTTCCTTTTCTCCCACTACGACCATGTAGGGCAGACGATCCAGTCTGGCCTCTCTGATCTTGAAGCCCATCTTTTCGGAACGTCTGTCAATGGTGTGATCGATACCGTATTTCTTGAATTCCGCTGCCACCTTTTCGGCATAGTCAAAGTACTTTTCGGATATGGGTATGATACGCACCTGCTCGGGGCACAGCCATGTAGGGAACTTGCCTGCATACTTTTCCGTAAGCCATGCCAGAGTACGCTCATATGAACCGATAGATGAACGGTGGATGATGGCGGGACGGGTCTTTTCTCCCTTTTCATCAATATAGTACATGTCAAAAAGCTCGGCATTGTACTCATCCCACTGAACCGTGATGACCGTGTCGTCCTTGCCATAGACATTTTTGGTGTTGATATCCACCTTGGGACCGTAAAATGCCGCCTCGCCGTCAGCCTCGTAAAAGTCTATATCAAGCTCCGTCAAAATATCCCTGATGTGCTGCTGGGTCTTTTCCCAGGTCTCAGCGTCACCAATGTATTTGTCCTTGTTGGCAGGATCCCACTTGGACAGGCGATAGGTAACATCCTGCTCCACTCCGAGAGTCTGCATCACATATTTTGCCAGCGCCAGACAGTTTTTGAACTCCTCCACCATCTGGTCGGGACGCACGATAAGGTGACCCTCAGACAGGGTAAACTGTCTTACACGGGTAAGTCCGTGCATCTCTCCCGAGTCCTCGTTTCTGAAAAGAGTGGAGGTCTCGGAATAACGGTGAGGCATATCCCTGTAACTGTGGGGAGTAGCCTTGAAAACATAATACTGGAAAGGACAGGTCATGGGGCGAAGCGCCAGCATCTTGTCCTCATTTTCAGGATCTGATGGATCCGGTATAACAAACATACCCTCCTTGTAGTGATACCAGTGCTGTGACTGCTTGTACAGGTCAGGCTTTGCCATGAAGGGAGTCTTTGTCCTCTCATAACCCCATTCATTGTCCTCAAGGTCCTCGATCCAGCGGATCATCTTCTGCATGATCTTATAGCCCTTTGGCATCAAAAGAGGAAGCCCCTGTCCTACCACATCCGCTGTGGTAAATAGCTGCATCTCACGACCCAGCTTGTTGTGATCCCGGTTTTTCCTGTCTGCCAGCTCGGCAAGATGAGCCTCCAGCTCCTCCTTTGAGGCAAAAGCAGTGCCATAGATGCGGGTAAGCATGGCATTGTGCTCGTCGCCCCTCCAATATGCACCTGAGGAGGAGGTCAGCTTAAATGCTTTTATCACCGACTTGCTTATCTTCATAATATGGGGACCGGCACACAGATCCACAAAGCCGTCTCCCTGCTCATAAAAGGATATGGTCTCACCCTCCGGCAGATCCTCTATAAGCTCCACCTTGTAGGTCTCGCCCCGCTCCTGCATAAGCTTGATTGCCTCATCCCTTGGCAGCTCAAAACGCTTTATTTCCGCTCCTGCCTTGATGATCTTTTTCATTTCAGCCTCTATGGCATCCAGATCCTCCCTGGAAAGGGACTGCATATCAAAATCGTAGTAAAAGCCCTCGTCAATAGCAGGTCCTATGGCAAGCTTTGCCTCAGGATACAGATTTTTAACAGCCTGTGCCAGCACATGTGATGTGGTATGACGCAGAACCCTGAGTCCCTCGGGATCAGCGGCTGTCAAAAGTTCCAGGCTGCAGTCCTTATCAATTACGGTACGCAGATCACATATCTCTCCGTCAATACGTGCCGCCATACAGTTTCTTGCTAAGCCCTCGCTTATGTCGTATGCCACATCTATAGCTCTAAGTTCCTTATCATACTCCTTTTGGGAGCCGTCCTTAAGTGTAATTTTCATTTTTCCACCTCCTATCTATATTTGCTGCAATTCTGCCAATGCCTCGCGTTCCTTTTGCTGATCCTTTTTCATGCAGCACTGCTTGTACTTTTTGCCGCTGCCGCAGGGACAGGGATCGTTTCTCCCAACCTTAATGGTCTTATGATAGGTACGGGATGCCTTTTCCTCTTTGTAAAGCTCTTTTCTTTTCTCCTCGTCAAAGATATCATCCCACTGGGGAAGTCCGTAAAGCCAGTCGGCTTCGGCTCTCACCATATTTTTGTATAATCTCTCCTTGTCAAATTCAAGGGAAACTTCCGTGTCCTCCTCCATGGTGTCAATGGGATTTGGAGCTTTAAGGCTGTCATTGATGCCATCCAAAAATCCCGTCATCTCCATCAGGGTAAGTTCAAATCTATCGGCAAGTTCCTTCACCGTGCCTGTCACTTTTTCATCAGGAGCGGCAAGAAGCTTTTCGTAGGTCTCCTTTTCCTTTACAAAGTATTCATCCCAGATCTTTTTAAGTGTGTTTCTGTCCTTGGTCTCGTCGTATGCAAGTTTTTTCCATTCGTCTAATAATGCCATAACCTAATCCATCCTTTGCATTTATGTAAAAAATATCGGATGATATTATACCAAAAAATCACTAACAATACAATAAAAAAGAGCCCGTCCAATGGCTTTTGCAGACAATGGATCTCGGGCTCAGACAGTCAGCTTATTTCGTTTCCCAAAAAGTAACTCCCCAGTTTTTTATGCAGGGTCTTATTGTCAATGGTCTTTAAGAGGTAGCCATCCGGCTTTTGCCCCAAGGCATTCATCACGCTTTCCTTATCCTGATGCCCGGTAAGAAATACTACAGGTATGTCGTTATTTACAGGAGCTTCGTGGAGCTGCTTTAAAAACTCCGGTCCCGACATCTCCGGCATCTCATAATCCAGGATTATCAGATCCATCCTCTTTCGCTGGAGATAAGGCAGCGCCTTTACGGCTGAGGGCGTAAGTGTCACCAGATACTCGTCCTTAAGCCAGTTTTTGATCATCTCCATGTAGGTGACATCATCATCAATGATAAGTATATGCTTCTGGCTTATGTCTATGGAGGTCTCTCCCCTGAAGAAAGCTCCCACTAAATTCATAAGCTTTAGCATATCAAAGGGTCGCTCAAACCATTTTAGTATGTATTTCTCGGAAAGGTCCCTGGTCACCGCCTCATACTCTGTTCTTTCTCCAATGAGTATGATCTGTTTGCCGGAAGCCATGACCATATCCTTTAAAAGGGTATGGATCTTGACATGTTCGTACACATGCTCATCCATGTAATATATGATCAGATCCGCATGATCACTGTACTGCATCAGTGTCTCAAAATCACAGGGAACGTAAATACCGTTAAACCCAAAGCTGTTGAGTTTAAATTCAATACCATTTACAAAGAAGTTTTCCTGGGTACTGACTATGAGGACCGTGTCCTTTTTACTCATCCCACTTCCTCCAAAATACTTTTGATACCGTCAAAGTCAAATTCCAAAAGGCATTTTTTGATCCTGTCAAATCTGTCCTTGTCGGCACTTGGCATGGTGTAGTTTTCCATTGCCCCTAAGATAAGCTCCACAAGATCATAGTCCTCTGCATAGGCATAGTCCTTAAGGGTGGCATAGGCATCATCAATCTTTTTCTGGGCTGCCGCATCATGCTTTTCTTCCTTCATGGCATCCTTTAATTTGTCATGGAGGCTTCTGTACAATGTCAGCATATCCTCAGTGTCTTTTGCCAGATCCGCTCCCCCAAGGCTTTTGGAAGCCGCCTCCAATGAAGCCGCCATCTCAGAAAGCTTTAAGGCACCTATCATTTTTGCTGTACTTTTAAGTCCATGGACCTTGATGGTATAGGTCTTCATATCACCGGATGAAAAAGCATTTTCGATCTCTTTGGAGTTTCGGTCTATATCCTTGCAGAAAATTCCGATAGCAGACATAAAATCCCTGGCACTCCCCGCATTTTTAATGCCTAAAATATGGTCAAGCTCCGGAATATTTCTGATATCCTGTGGTATCTTTTCTATCTCCTCCTGGGACAGATCCGTGGTGCCTTCATCAAATATGGGATCACCTAACATTTCAAAAAGAACGGACAGGAGCTCCTCTTTTATAATTGGCTTTCTTAAAAAGCCGTCAAATCCAAGCTCCATAAAATAATCCGCAGCCTTTTCATCCTCTGTGCCTGTCATTGCCACTACCTTTGAACCGGATACATCCCTGTCAATATTTTTCATGGCATTTAAAAGCTCCACTCCGCTCATACCCGGCATCTGATAGTCGAATAAGCACAGATCGTAGTCCTTTTTTTCTAAAAGCTTAAGTGCGTCCTCTCCTCCCGTGGCGGTATCCACCGACACAGGCATACCACTTAAAAGCCGCTCCGTCATCATGAGATTTATTTCTGTATCATCTACAACCAGTAAGTTATACATGTGATCCCTCCCTGTTATGTAAAAGTAATCAGTAATCCTGGAACATAAGCCCAAAGGCTCCCGGTCCGCAGTTTATGGTAATGGAGGCGCAAACCTCCTGAAAGATTATTGTATCAAAGTTTTCCCTTTTTTCAATCTGGGCTCTGATATAATTCAGATCATCCTGACTAAGCCCTGCATAGGCTACAAAAAGCCTGCTTTTGTCTATATGTCCCGCAGCCGCAAGAGCAGATGAAATATATCTCCTCCATGCCCGCTTTCTGGCGCCGAAATACACCTGTCTTACTTTGATCTTTCCGCCTGTTAAGCTAAGGGCGGGATGAACCATAAATGCATCCGTAAGGGCAGAGAGAATTTTGGATATACGACCGGCTCTGGTAAGGTAGTCCAAGCTGTCCACTATAAAGCTGGTCTCCACCCTGGTCAAAAATTCATTTAGCTTGGCGACTATTCCGTCAAAGGGCACTCCCTCACTTGCCAGCCTGACAGCCTCTAAAATCACTATACCCATGCCGCAGGAGAAGTTTTTGGAGTCTAAAACCATAACATTTTCAAAGGACTTTGCAGCCTCGGAAGCCTCTGTATAGGAGTCGCTGTTGAGTCCCTGGGTCATGGTAATGTGTATCACATTGTTGGCATGGGAAAGCTGCTCTGCAAAAAATGTCTCATACTCCCTGACCTTGGGGGATTCAGAGTGAGCCACCTTTCCCCTGTGATCCATGTAGTCTATGACACCCTTGGAATCAACTTCCTTTCCGTCTACAAAATACCCCTCCTCCGTGTGTATACCGTAGGAAATTATGGGTATATTAAGCTCTTCGATAAGCTCCTGGGGCAGATCTCCCACACTTTCGGAGGTAATGACCACAGGCTTTTTTTTGTTTTTGGAATAAGTATGCTCTCCGTGTTCAACCAAAAGCTCTGCATCAGCATTTATAAGCTTAACCATTTTCTCCGGCAGCATGCTCAAAAGCATCCTCTCTGCCGTCACGCCGTTTACGGGCTTTAAAAGATAAGCGTCAAAGCCCTCTTTGATGTAAAAGGCTTCCCTATCGCTGCCTGCATTGGCTGTCAGCGCAACCACCTTTGCTTCCCTGCTCATACCCCCGATCTGATTCCTGATCCGATGCAGGCAGGTAATACCATCCATTTCCGGCATCAGATGATCCATGAATATCACATCATAGGAATTTTCCAGGGTCAAAGACAGCGCATCTGCTCCGCTTTCAGCCGAATCTATCATCACCTTGGTGTCACGCAAAAGCTTTTTCATAACAATGATATTTGCGTGGTTGTCGTCCACCACAAGAACCCTTGCCTCGGGAGCCTCAAAGCTCTGGCTGTAATCCTCCCTGCGGTTTGCCATGTGCCTGTTTAGGAAGTCCACATCACCTAACTCTGTCTCGTCACTGATCTGTTGGGGTATGGACACGATAAAGGTGGAACCCTGGGTATATATACTGTTGACTGTGACCTCACCATCCATGAGATCCACAAGCTGTTTTACTATGGAAAGCCCTAAGCCTGTGCCCTCCACGTATTTGTTTTCCTCATCATCAGCCCGGGAAAAAGCCGAAAACAGGTGGGAAATATTTTCTTTTTTAATACCTATGCCCGTATCCGTGACGGCATAAATAAGCTTTACATTGCCGGGGGCTGTCCTTTCACACTGGACCGACAGGGTAATGGAACCCTCCTTTGTGTACTTTATGGCATTGTTTATTATATTTATAAGAATCTGCTGTATGCGAACCTCATCTCCGATAAGACCCGAGGGGATGGTGGGGTCCACGTTTACCACAAGTTCTAGATCCTTTTCCTTGAGTCTGATCCAGAACATCCCCACTATTTCAGAGATAAAATCCTTGAGGGAATACTCCGAGGGGATTATCTTCATCTCTCCCGCTTCCAGCTTTGACATATCCAAAATGTCGTTTATAAGCTGCAAAAGCATCTTTGAGGCGGATTCTATATTTCCCGCATCCTCCGCTATCTCATCCGAAATATCCTCCCGAAGGATCATTTCATTTAGCCCGATAATGGTATTTATGGGAGTCCTGATCTCATGGCTCATGCTGGAAAAGAACCGGTTCTGGGCACGGTTTAGCGCGTCGATCTCTTCCTTTTGCTTCTTTGCCTTACGGTTTTCTTCACGGTACATGCTTATGGTAAGCTGGGTAATTATCACCACCATAAGACCTATAATGATGATCTGGGTCAAAGAGTCAATATAGGCTGTATCTATGGTATGAAAGGTGACAAAATCGGGATTTTTGTAAGCCACCACATAGCTGACTGCCGCCACCAGTGCACAGCTTAGCTGGAAAAACACCCTCATTTTCCCCTGAATAGCCATGCTGATAAAAAGAATGGCAAATATAAACCACATGGAAGCTCCGCCGTATATACCGCCTCCTGTGAAAAATATAAGAGGCAAAAGAATATAGACTATCAAAAAGGAAACAAAAAACTCCCCAAACTTTATCTTTTTATTTTTAAATATGAAAAATACGATAAGTACAAGCGCCAGAAGTCCCACCAGCATGATAAGGATATTGAGACCGGATTCACCAATGAAAATGGAGGCGATCACAGTGAAGGTATAGGCAAGAAGACCCACCACACAGATCACGAAAAAGAGCCGTTCCTGTATGTCCCGCTCCTCATCACTATATATTTTATGGATCATGTTTTTGATCTTGTTCAACAAAACCTACCTCCGGGCACTGTCCAGATACTCCAATATTGCCGTTGATACTTCTTCATACCGTTTCATACATTTATCGTGGTCTAAAAGCTTCTCTTCGTCCTTTTCCTTGGACGCCTGCTCCAGCGCCAGCGCCATTTCAAAGATATCATTTGCTCCGATCATCTTTGAGGTGCTCTTTAGGGCGTGGATCCTTATGGTGTAATTCTCCCAGTCCTTTGCCTCGTAGAAATCACAGAGCTCCTTTTTCTTTTCCGCTGCCTTTGTGCCGTATTCCTTAAGCAAAAGCTCATAAAAGCCCTGATCATTCTGTGAATACTCAATGCCGGTCTCCACATTAAGCCCAGCCAGTCTTAGGGGATCCATGCCGTCAGGATTTTCTTTAGGCTTTTTTTCTTCTTTGACTTCAACAGTCTTTGCCTTATTTGAAGCTGTGTTTATGACCTCTTCATCCACATACTGTATGGCGGACTTGGGCAAAAGCCGCTTTAATACTCTCTCAAATTCTATGATATCAATGGGCTTGGCGACAAATCCGTCAAAGCCCTCTGCCAAAAACATATCCCGGGCTGAGCTTATAACATTTGCCGTAAGTGCCACAAAGAGAGTCTCCTTTTTCTCCAAGGTATTGGGTCTTAAGGCTTTGATCCTGCGCATGGCTTCTATTCCGTCCATCTCAGGCATCATATGGTCCATAAAGACAATGTCGTAGGGGTGGACCTTGCACAGGGATATGGCTTCAAGTCCGGAGTTTGCCACCGTCACATCCATGCAGTATTTTTTGAATATGCCCTCAGCCACAATAAGGTTCATGGGCTCATCATCCACCACTAAAACATGGAGCCATGGAGTGATCATCCGGCGCTTGTCCTTTTCCTCCATTATGACCTGGCGGCTGGTCTCCAAAACCTTGATGACAGGGAAGCAGTAAAAGGGCTTTCTGATTATGATGACCTTGGAGTTATCCCTAGGCACAAAGCTTTGATCCGCCACCACCACCACCGAGGTATCAACTGCCAGCTTCTCGTAGAAGGAGGGCTCGGTCATGTATTCCTCTGCCCCGATAAACAGATGGGTCAGCTTGTATTTTTTCAAAAGGTCTCTTAGATTATCCGTGGACTCCGCCTGATAAAACGGCAGATTCAGACCGCCCGCCAGATTGATGACCATGTCATTGTAAAAGCTTCTGATCTGTGGATCCGGTATTGCCCTGTATCTTAAAAGTGATGCAATACAGTAGGATCTGGTGTCGGAAAGAGTCATGCAGCCGGTCTCATCCACCACATACTGGGGGATACTTACGGATACAGTGGTTCCATGATCCTTTTGGGACTCAATGGTCAAAAAGCCTCCCATCTCCCGGACAAAGCCGTAGACTATGGAAGTCCCCAGTCCCAGTCCGCTTACGCTTCTTGATCTGCCGCTGTCGGACTGATAGAAGCTTTCAAATACATGCTCTATCTCATCCTTATCCATGCCGGTTCCCGTATCCCTGACCTCAATGCACAGATTGATGCCATAGCTTCTCTTCTGGGGATAGATGTGCACATACACACCGCCGTATTTGGTGAATTTAAGTCCGTTTATGATGAGGTGGCGCATGATCTTTTTGATCTTTATCATATCTCCCGAAAGTGCTCTCGGCAGCTTTGCATCCACATCAATGATAAGTTCCAGCTCTGTGTGCTGGGTATTGTTAAGGTCGGTGACCAGATCGTTTAAAAGTGATGACATCATGTAGGTCTCATTGGTCACCACCAGCTTTTCCATATCGATCTCGGTATAGTCTAAAATATCGCCTATCTGCTCAGATATACGGTGCCCTGCAGCATTTACAGCGGAAAGGTTCTTTTTGCCTTCTTCATCAAAGTTATTGCCCTCCATTATTACGGAGGTAAGTCCAATAACTGCATTTACAGGAGTTCTGATCTCATGGGAAACATTTACAAGGAAATTGTCCATACGCTGGGTAGAACGCTGCAGATCCTGGATCTTTTCATCAGCAACCGTATTGGCAGCTTCCCATTCATGCACAATGACCCGGACGAAATATCCAATGAGAAGTATGGAAGCCACATGCACCAAAAGCCGGGTGACAGTAACTGCATCCCAGTCTGTCCCCTCTTTTATCATATTGAAAAGATTGTAGGAAAGGGTAATATAATAAACTATCTGAGCATAAGTAACCAGATTGAGAATGCCTGTCATACCGAAGATCATCATGATCCCCGCCATAATAACAGACATATCGTAAGGTCCGGTGGTATGAATGCCATAAAAGAAAAATTCCGTCATCCAGAGAATTGCGTAAAACCAGAGTCTCGCTTTTTCACTGATGACCCTTGCCACATGCATCCACCAGGATGCGATCACAGAGGCAATAACAAGAGGAATGACCCAGAGCTCCCAGGACAAAAGGATACTTTCACCTATAAGTACTATTGAAAAAACAGTATAGATGGCAAGAATAAGAATATGTGATATTTTAAATATCTCTATTTTCTGTCTGTTATCATCCATATAATATCATTCTTCTTTTTTGTTCATTTTCACAAAAATGCCTATGACCCAGATCATGACCGGAATTATCACCGTGGCAGCTATGGATGCCCCTAAAAAGTGAAAGGTACGGGGATCATCCAAAAGGGCAAAAACTATGGTGGTCACATAGAGTCCTACCAAAAGCACCACTCCTATTATGGCAAGAAGTTGTCTGACCTTTTTCATGTATAAACTTCCTATCTGTAGATGATGTCATTTCTGCCGGGACCGTTGGAGATCATGGTTATGGGATAGCCGATATGCTCCTCCACAAACTCTATATACCTGCGGCAGTTCTCCGGGAGATCATCATATTTTTTGATGCCTCTGATATCACATTTCCATCCCGGCAGCTTTTCTAACACAGGCTTTGCCTTATTAAGCCTGCTGGTAACAGGGAAGTCTGTGGTGACTTCACCATCTATTTCATAGCCCACACATACCGGGATCTCATCCAGATATCCCAATACATCAAGGACTGTAAATGCCACATCCGTGGTACCCTGAAGCCTGCAGCCGTATTTGCTTGCCACGCAGTCAAACCAGCCCATACGTCTGGGACGTCCGGTGGTGGCGCCAAACTCTCCGCCGTCACCGCCACGTCTCCGAAGCTCGTCTGCCTCATCTCCAAAGATCTCGCTGACAAAAGCCCCCGCTCCCACTGCCGAGGAATAGGCTTTAACCACTGTGACGATCTGTTTTATCTCATAGGGTGCAATACCTGCTCCAATAGCGCCGTAAGCCGCCAAGGTAGAGGAGGAAGTAACCATGGGATAAATACCGTGATCAGGATCCTTTAAGGTGCCGAGCTGCCCCTCTAAAAGTACGGTCTTTCCGTCCTTTATCGCCTGTTCCAAAAGCACTGCCGTGTCGCATACATAGGGCGCCACCATGTCCCTGTACTCATGAAGGGTCTCAAGCAGCTTCTTTTCATCAATGGGAGGCTTCTTGTAGAGATTTTCCAAAATCACATTCTTCTGTACGCATACCCTGGGGATCTTTTCCATCAGAAGCTCATCATCAAAAAGCTCGCTTACCTGGAAACCGATCTTTGCGTACTTATCGGAATAAAAAGGAGCTATTCCGGATTTGGTGGATCCAAAGGAAGCCTTTCCAAGTCTCTCCTCCTCATACTCATCAAACCTGATATGATAAGGCATGACTATCTGCGCCCTGTCGGATACAGCGATCTTTGGCATGGGCACTCCCTTGTCCGTAATGGATTTGATCTCATTGAACAAAACAGGAATATTAAGAGCCACACCATTTCCGATCACGCTTGTGGTATGATCGTAAAATACTCCCGAAGGAAGAGTGTGAAGTGCAAACTTACCATAGTCATTTACTATGGTATGACCTGCGTTGGCTCCACCCTGAAACCTGACGATATAATCAGCTTTTTCGGCAAGCATATCAGTGATCTTACCCTTGCCTTCATCTCCCCAGTTAGCACCCACAACTGCTTTAACCATTTTACTTTTGCTCCTTTATTATGGTTTTATTTTCTAATAATTATTCAGAACCCAGCTCGAATCCGCTACGCTTCTTCTGATCCTTTTCAAAAATTGCCTTGGTTCTGAATAATTACATATTTTCCAAAAAACTCTTCGATGCTGTGATCGCCAAAGCCCCCGGTCCTATGTGACAGGATATGGACAAAGGCAGAGGATCTATCTTTACTTCGTGTCCGGGGAACCGTGCCTCCGCTTCCTTTTTTAATTCCACTGCCTCAGCATCATTATCTGTATGGGCAACGGAAATGACATAGCCCTTGCCATCCGGACTTTTAAATCTGTCCTTTAGATCCTTTTCTATGGCATCCAACATAATATCCTTTGAATGCTTGATGGTCCTTGCCTTGGCAAAGGTGTCCAGTTTTTCACCCTGGATCTGAAGTACCGGCTTGATCCTTAATATGGTTCCTAAAGCCGCCACTGCAGGAGTGAGCCTGCCGCCCTTTTTCAGATACTTAAGGGTGTCCACCATGATGTATATGGTGGATTCCATCTTATGTTCCTCCAAGTAATCCTTGATCTCCTGACCGCTTTTTCCCTCATCCGCCATGGCTTTTGCCTCCATTACGGAAAGCCTCATGGTAACGGATATCCTCTGATTATTGACCACAAATACCCTGCCGTCATAATCCTCTGCGATCATGGAAGCTGTGGAACAGCTTGAAGAAAGGCCGCTGGACATGGGAATGTATACCACCTCGTCATAGCTTTCCAAAAGCTCGTCAAATTTGTCCATAAGATCTCCATTGGCGGGCATGGAAGTGGTAACATGACCTGCAGTCTTTAGCATCTCAAAGAATTTGGGCTTGTCTATGTCCACATACTCAATATATTCTTTGTCATCAATATACATGGGCATGGGCATCACATAGATGCCCAGCTCATTCTCATCAGCGGGACAAAGCCCGCTGTTTGTGTCAGTTAAAATTGCAACCTTGCTCATTAAAAAGCTCCTGTTAATAACCTGTTATTAATAGCAGACGATACTGCCAAAGTCAGCCTTAAGGCTGGCACCGCCTACCAGTCCGCCGTCGATATCGGGCTTGGCAAAAAGTTCAGCAGCATTTCCTGCATTTACTGATCCGCCGTACTGGATACGTACTGCCTCGGCAGTGGCATCATCATACATCTCACCAATGCACTTGCGGATGGCTGCACATACCTCTTCTGCCTGATCTGATGTGGCAGTCTTGCCGGTTCCGATAGCCCAGATAGGCTCGTAGGCAATGACAAGCCTCTTCACGTCAGAAGCATCTACTCCGTCAAGATCGGACTTGATCTGGAGACGGATCCAGTCAAGGGTAATACCCATCTCTCTCTGCTCTAATGTCTCGCCGCAGCAAAGGATGGGGGTAAGACCTTCGGCAAATGCCTTTTTCACCTTTTTATTGAGGAGCTCGTCATCCTCCTTGAAGTAGTCACGTCTCTCGGAATGTCCAAGGATCACGTACTCTACTCCTGCATCCTTAAGCATTGCTGCAGAGATCTCGCCGGTATAAGCTCCGGCATCCTCGAAGTACATGTTTTCTGCTCCTACCTTGACATTGGAGCCCTTTACTGCTTCTACCACAGGGATTATATCAATGGCGGGTACGCAGAATACCACGTCTACATCATCATTTTTTACCAGAGGAAGAAGCTCCTCGCACAGTGCCTTTGCCTCGCTGGGAGTCTTGTTCATCTTCCAGTTGCCGGCTATTATTTTTCTTCTTGCCATTATATTAACCTCCATATCCATATCCATATTACGCATTCGGTTTGATGTATATGTTTTCACTTGC
>CAMOZG010000005.1 GCA_946630825.1 uncultured Lachnospiraceae bacterium | reverse complement strand
TCCCAGGAAAGTCTGTGAAGCTTGCCTGTGGTGGTAAGATCAGTAAAGTTATTCTGACGCAGTGCTTCATAAAGGATGATCGCCACGGAATTTGCCAGATTTAAGGAGCGCTCTTCACCAGCCATGGGTATCCTGATGCAGTTGTCAGGGTGCTGTATGAGTATCTCTTCCGGGATGCCTGCAGATTCCTTTCCGAACATGATATAATCCGTGGGCTTAAAGCTTACCTCGGTATAGATCTTTTTAGCCTTGGTGGTGGCGTAGTATATCACGGCATCCGGGTTTTTATCCAGAAAATCATTCCAGTCGTCATATCTTTTTACATCAAGCCTGTCCCAGTAATCCATGCCGGCTCTTTTGATATATTTACTTGTCAGAAAAAATCCCAGAGGCTCTATCAGATGCAGACTGCTGCCTGTGGCGACACAGGTGCGTCCTATGTTTCCGGTGTTGAGAGGATTTTCCGGTTCGTGCAGTATTATATTCATATGATCCGTATTATCTCCTTTGTGCTTGTAGTTTTAAAGTGTTTTTATTATAATCAGATTTGTGGTGCGAATATATTCGCTACCATTTTATTTAAACATTAGCAATGTTTCAAGAAAGAATTAGGGAGGTGGAGTATCATGCCGGCATTTTTAATTTTGGTAGTTATTGTAATGATTATTTTGATCTCATGTATTAGGATCGTACCCCAGGCCCATGCATATGTGGTGGAGAGGCTTGGAGCCTATCAGGCGACCTGGCCAGTGGGACTTCATATCAAGGCGCCCATCATAGACAGAGTTGCTAAAAACGTGAACCTTAAGGAGATGGTTTTGGATTTTCCTCCTCAGCCGGTTATCACCAAGGATAACGTTACCATGCAGATAGACACAGTGGTATACTATCAGATCACTGACCCCAGGCTTTACTGCTATGGTGTGGAAAATCCACTGATGGCTATAGAAAATCTTACAGCAACCACCCTCAGAAATGTTATCGGTGAGCTGGAGCTGGATCAGACACTTACATCCCGTGAGACCATCAATACCCAGATGAGATCTGCTTTAGATGTGGCTACAGACCCCTGGGGTATCAAGATCAACAGAGTGGAGCTTAAGAATATTATTCCTCCCGCTGCAATAAAAGAGGCAATGGAAAAGCAGATGAAGGCAGAGCGTGAGCGCCGTGAAGCCATCCTTAAGGCAGAGGGTGAAAAGAAATCCACCATCCTTATTGCCGAGGGTAAAAAGGAATCCGCTATTTTGGATGCAGAGGCAGAGAAGCAGGCAGCCATACTCCGTGCCGAGGCTAAAAAGGAGGCTACCATCCGTGAGGCAGAAGGTCAGGCAGAAGCCATCCTTAAGGTTCAGCAGGCAAATGCCGACGGACTTAAGATGTTAAAGGAGGCACAGGCTGACGAAAGTGTACTCACACTTAAATCATTGGAGGCATTTGGCAGGGCGGCAGACGGCAAGTCTACCAAGGTCATCATCCCCTCCGATATAGCAGGAGTGGCTGGACTTGCCACCTCCATTAAGGAAGTGCTGACAGATAAGAAGGAGAATTAGTATGGTGGATCTTAAGGGAAAAAGCTTTTTAAAGATCATGGATTTTTCGGCTGAGGAGCTGGAGTATCTTATTGATCTGGCAGCAGAGCTCAAGGAAAAAAAGAAAAAGGGCATAGCTCACAGAGATCTGGAAGGAAAAAATATAGTCCTTATCTTTGAAAAGACAAGTACCCGTACCCGCTGTTCCTTTGAGGTGGCAGCCCATGATCTGGGGATGCAGGTCACCTATCTGGATCCTGACGGGTCACAGATAGGCAGAAAGGAAAGCATAGCAGATACAGCCAGAGTGCTGGGTCGTATGTTTGACGGGATAGAGTACAGAGGCTATGGGCAGGATATAGTGGATGAGCTGGCTGAATATGCGGGAGTTCCCGTGTGGAACGGTCTTACGGATCAGTCCCATCCCACCCAGATGATAGCTGATATGCTTACCATCCGGGAGCATTTTGGCAAACTTAAGGGTATCCGCTTTGTATATATGGGTGATGCCAGATTCAATATGGGTAATTCACTGATGGTGACCTGTGCCAAGCTGGGAATGGATTTTGTGGCTTGCACGGATCCCAGATACTACCCGGAAAGCTTTCTGGTGGATCAGGCAAAGAAGCTGGCTGAAAAAAGCGGAGGCAGCGTGACCCTTACGGATAATGTGGCAGTGGGATGCCGCAATGCGGATGTGATATATACGGACATATGGGTATCCATGGGTGAACCGGAAGAAGCCTGGGCAGAGAGGATAAGAGCTCTTAAGCCCTATCAGGTCAATGAAAAGGCATTTTCCTACGCTAAAGCTGATGCAAAGTTTATGCACTGTCTTCCCTCATACCACAATCTGGAAACAGAGGTAGGCAGACAGGTGTATGAGAAATTCGGGCTGGACGAGCTTGAGGTAACGGATCAGGTTTTTGAAAGCGACAGATCCATAGTTTTTGATGAGGCTGAAAATCGGATGCACTCCATTAAGGCAATAATGTACGCGACACTGAAATGAACATAAGCTACGAATATATAGACGAGATAGATTCTACAAATGATGAATTAAAACGCAGGGCAGCCCGGGGGGAGTGCCACGATCATGAGGTTTTGTCCGCCGGTATGCAGACGAAAGGCAAAGGGCGGAGCGGGCATGAGTGGAGCTCTCCCAAGGGCAGTTCTGTTTCTACAAGTATGATACTCTTTCCGAGGGAGGTACCGCCGGATATCATACCCAGGATCACACCCATTGCAGCGGTGGCAGTAAGTCGGACCATTGAGGATCTGTACGGTCTTGAGGCGGGGATCAAATGGCCCAATGATGTGCTGATAAAAGACAAAAAGGTCTGCGGTATATTGACAGAGCTTACACTAAGCCCTGACGGAGGGGTGGATCATGTGGTAGTGGGTATAGGGGTCAATGTCCATATCAAGGAATTTGATCCTGCCATAGCCGGGATGGCAACTTCCATAGACCTGGAGCTTTTGAGAGAAAAACTGCTTATAAAGTCCCACTGCGGACAGATAATAAGCTGTATATGGGAAAGCTTTTTAAAGTTGTATACAGAATTTTTGGAAAAAAGGGATCTGAGCACGGTGCTGGAGTATTATAATGATCATCTGGTAAACAAGGGCAGAAGAGTCCGTGTCATGGATCCCATAGCTCCCTTTGAGGGTGAAGCGCTTTTCATGGATGAGACAGGCAGGCTTCATATAATGACAGATGAGAAAGAAGTGCAGGTGGACTCGGGAGAGGTGTCTGTACGGGGAATATACGGATATGTATGAAGCTATTCAGGAGCGAAGCAGGTTATGAATAGTTACGAGGATCTAGTGATATGAGTATGTATCAGGATGACGTGGTTTTATGCGTTTCAAATAAATACGAAAAAAAATACTATCTGAATCCCGACTTTGACCAGCTTCCCCAGCCTGTGAAGGATGAGCTTAAAGCAATGTGTGTCATTTATACGGAGGAGATAGGAGGTATACTCACCCTGTCCTTTGATGATGAGGGCAGTCTGAACCTCTCCACCGAGGCGGAGGAGAATGACCTTTTGTATGATGAGATAGGATCCGTACTTAAGATCAAGCAGCTTCGAAGAGTAAAGTCGGAGCTTTTTGAATCCCTGGAAACTTATTTTAAGGTGTTTTTTCTGGGAGAGGATGAAGGAGATTGATGTTATGCTTTTAGCAGTTGATGTGGGAAATACAAACATAACCCTGGGGGTCTTTGACAAAGAAAAGCTTTTGGGCAGGTTCAGACTGACCACCAGGACCACCCGGACTTCGGATGAGTATGGGATATCCATAAGGGATGTAATGGCAATGAATGGCTTAAGCCACGAGGGGATCACGGATGCAGTGATAGCCAGCGTGGTGCCTGCGGTTATGCACTCTCTCACCAGCGGGATCATAAAATACTTCCATGTGAATCCGCTGATAGTTGAGGCGGGAGTCAGGACAGGAATAAGGATCGCCACAGAGAATCCCAAGCAGATCGGCGCGGATCGTATCGTTGATGCCGCAGGAGCATACGGGCTCTATGGGGGACCGGTTTTGGTACTGGATTACGGCACGGCAACCACCTATGATCTGGTGGACAAAAGCGGAGCCTTTGTGGCAGGTGTTACAGCTCCGGGTATCAGGATGTCAGCCAAGGCGCTGTGGCAGGACGCAGCCAAGCTGCCGGAGGTGGAGATAGTAAAGCCCCCTTCCATATTGGCAAAGGAGACAGTGACCTCCATGCAGGCAGGACTGGTATATGGTCAGATAGGTCAGACGGAATATGTGGTGAGACGGATGATCGAGGAGTCAGGCTATAAGGATGTAAAGGTGGTGGCTACAGGCGGTCTGGGCAAGATGATCTCAGAGGAAGCCCAGTGCATAGATGTATACAATCCTGATCTTACCCTCATAGGTATACGGATGGTTTTTGAAAAGCAGGACAAGAAAAATGGCAGATAGACCCATAAGGGAGGTCGCGATAGGAGATGTGACCCTTCCCAACAATCTGATACTTGCACCCATGGCAGGCGTATGCGACCTGCCATTTCGTTTGCTGTGCAAAGAACAGGGAGCGGGGCTTTTATGTATGGAGATGATCAGCGCCAAGGCTGTTACATACAAAAATAAAAAGACTCGGGCAATGACTGAAACAGATGAGTCGGAGCACCCCATATCCCTGCAGATATTTGGCTGCGAGCCGGATGTCATGGGAGAGGCGGCAGCCATGCTGGAGGAGGAAAAAAACGATATTCTGGATATAAACATGGGCTGTCCCGTACCAAAGGTTGTAAACAACGGAGAGGGCTCTGCACTGATGAAGGATCCTGCTTTGGTGGAGCGCATAGTAAAGGCGGTATCAAAGAAAACCAAAAAGCCAGTTACAGTCAAGATCCGCCGGGGCTTTGACGAAGATCATGTCAATGCAGTGGAGGTGGCAAAGGCTGCCGAAGCCGGGGGAGCCATGGCAGTGGCAGTACACGGAAGGACCCGGGAGCAGTATTATTCCGGCAATGCCGACTGGGATATCATAAGGGAAGTCAAGGAGGCTGTGTCAATACCGGTTTTTGGAAACGGGGATATAAAGGGCTTTTCGGATGTAAAAAAGATGTATGAGCTGACGGGCTGCGACGGGTTTATGATCGGTCGTGCCTCAAGAGGTGATCCCTGGATATTTGACAGGATACTTAAATGCCAAGATACCGGTGAAGAACCCGGCAGGGTGGATGCAGAGGAGATGAAAAGGATGCTTTTGCGCCATGCTAAAATGCAGATAGATTACCGGGGAGAGTACCTGGGCATAAGGGAGATGCGAAAGCACGCCGCCTGGTATACCACAGGTTTTAAAAACGCCACCAGACTTAGAGGAAGCCTTTGTTCGGTGGAGAATTATGAGGAATTGTGCGCCTTGACAAAGGAGATAGGTTAGTATAAAATGTTGTGGCTGTGTAGGCATGAACAGCAGATAAGCCTGTATACGGCACGAGACAGGGGATTTTGTTTCCCTGTTACAATATATACAGAAAGGGATAGGTGCTATGGAAACAAAGAAGCATGTAATGACATACGAAGGTGTAAAACAGCTTGAGGAGGAGTTACAGGATCTGAAGGTGGTCAAACGAAAAGAGATCGCCGCCAAAATAAAAGAGGCCAGGGAACAGGGCGACCTATCTGAGAATGCTGAGTATGATGCTGCAAAGGATGAGCAGCGTGATATCGAGGCACGTATAGAGCAGATCGAAGCCATCTTAAAAAATGTTGAGGTGGTTGTAGAAGAAGAAGTTGAGACCGACAAGATCAATATCGGTGCAAAGGTCAGGATACTTGACATAGAATACAACGAAGAGCTGGAATACAAGATCGTTGGCTCTACAGAAGCAAACAGCTTAAAGGGCAAGATCTCAAATGAATCACCTGTGGGTGCAGCTCTTATCGGAGCCAAGGTTGGTGACACTGTCACAGCAGTGACTGAGGCAGGTGAATTCAAATACAAGGTTCTTGAGATCCAGAAGTCCAATTAAGATACAAAACCCGGGTCGGCAATGACGCGGGTTTTTTCAAAGGAGGAATATAATGGCAGGTGTAAAAAACCAGGGGCAGCAGGATGAAAGCCAGCTGCTTAAGATAAGAAGAGAAAAGCTTGAGGCTCTGCAGGAGGCAGGCAGGGATCCTTTTGTTATTACAAAGTATGATGTGACACACCATACCACGGATATAAGGGATGATTTTGAGGCGCTGGAGTTTGTGCCTCCCACAGATGAAGAGGGCAAGCACCTCGTGGTTTCCATTGACGACATACCCGGGGAAAAGCTGGTGTCTTTGGCAGGGCGTATGATGTTTAAGCGTGTCATGGGAAAGGCATCCTTTTTTAATCTCAGGGATAAGAATGGAGATATGCAGGTATATGTGACCAGGGATGATCTGGGAGAAGAGGCATATGCCGAGTTTAAAAAGTATGATGTAGGCGACATCATGGGAGTTAAGGGATTTGTATTTCATACCAAGACCGGTGAGATCTCCGTTCATGCCAAGGAGCTTACTCTTTTGTCAAAGAGCTTGCAGATACTTCCCGAGAAATTCCACGGGATCACGGATACGGATCTCAGATACCGTCAGCGCTATGTGGATCTGATCATGAATCCTGAGGTAAAGGAAACCTTTATCAAGAGATCAAAGATATTAAAGGAAATAAGGTCGTTTCTGGATGACAGGGGCTTTATGGAGGTGGAGACCCCCATGCTGGTAAGCAATCCCGGCGGAGCTGCAGCCAGACCCTTCGAGACCCACTACAATGCCTTGGATGAGGACGTAAAGCTTCGCATTTCATTAGAGCTTTATCTTAAGAGACTCATAGTAGGCGGACTTGAAAGGGTATATGAGATCGGCAGGGTATTCAGAAATGAGGGTGTGGATACCAGACACAATCCCGAATTTACCCTTATGGAGCTGTATCAGGCATATACCGATTACTATGGTATGATGGAGCTGACGGAAGCCATGTTCAAGCATCTGGCAGAGACCGTGGTGGGCTCCACCAGATTCAAATACGGTGATGTGGAGCTGGATTTCGGCAAGCCCTTTGAGCGTATAACCATGACCGAATGTGTGAAAAAGTATTCCGGGGTGGATTTTGATGAGATCCATTCTGATGATGAGGCAAAGGCTGTGGCTAAGGAAAAGGGAGTGGAATTTGAGGAACGTCACGGCAAGGGAGACATATTAAACCTGTTTTTCGAGGAGTTCTGCGAAAAGGAGCTTATACAGCCCACCTTTGTTATGGATCATCCTCTGGCAATATCGCCCCTTACAAAGAAAAAGCCTGATGATCCCGAAAAGGTGGAGAGATTTGAGCTTTTCATAAATACCTGGGAGATGTGCAATGCCTATTCCGAGCTGAATGATCCCATTGATCAGAGAAAGAGATTTGAGGCTCAGGAGGAGGCTTTCGCTGCCGGAGATGATGAAGCGGAGCATACAGATGAGGACTTTTTAAATGCCCTTTCCGTAGGTATGCCCCCCACAGGTGGTATCGGCTACGGCATTGACCGGCTGGTAATGCTTCTTACAGACAGCCAGGCGATCCGTGACGTGCTGCTTTTCCCGACAATGAAGTCAGAGGGTGCTGCATCAGGTTCAGGTTCTTCTGCTGCATCCATCCCCGGAGCACCTATAATTTCAGGGGAGCCTCTTGATTTCTCCAATGTGAAGGTGGAGCCTTTGTTTGAGGATATGGTGGACTTTGATACATTCTCAAAGTCAGATTTTCGGGCGGTAAAGGTAAAGGCATGTGAGGCTGTTCCCAAGTCCAAAAAGCTTTTGAGATTTACCCTTGATGATGGTACGGGTACGGACAGAACTATTCTCTCAGGTATCCATGCCTACTATGAGCCCGAGGAGCTGGTGGGCAAGACCTGTGTGGCGATCACAAATCTGCCGCCCCGTCCCATGATGGGTATTGACTCCTGCGGAATGCTTTTGTCCATGGTACACAACGTGGGTGACGAGGAGGTGCTTCATCTTCTTATGCTGGATCCCCACATTCCCGCCGGGGCAAAATTGTATTAAAAGCTATTGATGTGCCCCTTTCATTAGAGATAATGGAAGGGGTTATTTTAGTGTTGAAGAAATATATGGGATAGGTATATGGTATGAAAAAAGAAGAAAAGACAAATGTAATGAGACTCCTTGATGGGAAAAAGATCCCCTATGAGAGTCACAGATATGAACCGGATGCGACAATGAGCGGGGAGGAGATCGCAAAAATACTTGGGGAGGATCCGGCGAAGGTGTTTAAGACTTTAGTGACACAGGGGAAGAGCCGTGCTTACTACGTTTTTGTGATTCCGGTGGAGGCAGAGCTTGATCTGAAAAAAGCTGCCGGGGTCTCCGGTGAGAAGTCGGTTTCCATGATAAAACAAAAGGAATTGCTTCCGTTGACGGGGTACGTTCATGGGGGGTGTTCTCCCATTGGCATGAAAAAGCAGTTTCCCACCTTCATTCATGAGACAGCAAAAAATTACGACCATATTTTTGTAAGTGCAGGGAAGGTGGGATTTCAGATCGAAATTGCGCCGGAGGAGCTGATAAGCCTTGCCGGCTGCAGCGTGGCGG
Source organism: uncultured Lachnospiraceae bacterium (assembly GCA_946630825.1). Lineage (GTDB taxonomy): Bacteria > Bacillota > Clostridia > Lachnospirales > Lachnospiraceae > JAILEN01. The sequence goes on along the minus strand of CAMOZG010000005.1, from coordinate 24,117 downwards.
ATGTAGTGGTATAAGACAGAAAACTTACATAAAAGTCAACTTGCTAAGTGGATGATAATAATTTATAATAGTTTTGAATTTATCGTGACCCATAATGTGGGTCACGATTCGGCGTGTGGCTCAGTTTGGTAGAGCACCTGGTTTGGGACCAGGGGGCCGCAGGTTCGAATCCTGTCACGCCGATAGCAGGCATATAATTGGGGCAGCGAGTCTTTATTTTTAGGAGGGTTTTTATGGAATTTGATCTTTTAGCCGAATTCGGCAAAGTCTACGGTGACACTGAGGGTGTCAGAGAGTATTTTTCTCCCGGTCGTGTGAATCTGATCGGTGAGCACACCGACTATAACGGCGGTCATGTCTTTCCCTGTGCGCTTACCATAGGCACCTATGGTGTGGCAAGAAAGAGGGATGATGACAAGATCCGTTTTTATTCCGCCAATATTAAGGATGCAGATGTAGTAGAGGTTTCTCTTAAGGATCTTTCATACGATAAAGCCTATAATTGGGCTAACTATCCTCTTGGAGTGGTGTGGGCATTTGGCGAGGATCGTGGAAAAAGTCTGGACAGTGGCTTTGAGATGGCGATCTGGGGTAATATTCCCAATGGCTCAGGGCTTTCATCCTCTGCTTCCCTTGAGGTTTTAACAGGTACCATATTGTGTGACCTCTATGGGTTTGATGATCTGACCATGACTGATCTGGCTTTGATCGGTCAGTATTCCGAGAATAATTTCAACGGTATGAACTGCGGCATCATGGATCAGTTCGCTGTGGCTATGGGGAAAAAGGATTGCGCCATCTTTTTGGATACCAGCGATCTCTCCTTTGAATATGCCAATATCAAGCTTCCTGATGCCAAGATCGTTATCACAAACAGCAAGGTGAAGCACAGCCTGGTGAATTCCGAATACAATACCAGACGAAGCGAATGTGCCACCGCCTTAAAGCAGCTTCAGAGTGTATGTGATATAGAAACCCTCGGAGATTTAGACGAGGAGACCTTTGAGGCGAATAAGTCTGTTATCACAGATGAAAAGTGCCGTAACAGGGCAAAGCATGCCGTATATGAAAACCGCCGTACCTTAAGGGCGGTAGAGGCTCTTAAATCTAATGACATCACGACCTTTGGAAAGCTTATGAATGAATCCCATGTATCCCTCCGGGATGACTATGAGACTTCATGTCAGGAGTGTGATATCTTGGCTGAGGAGGCATGGAAGATAGACGGAGTGATAGGCTCCCGTATTACCGGCGGCGGATTCGGCGGCTGCACAGTAAGTATAGTAAAAAATGAAGCGGTGGATACCTTTAAGGACACTCTTGGCAGGATCTACAAGGAAAAGACAGGAATAGATCCTGAGTTTTATGTGGTTGATATAGGAGACGGCGCCCACAGGATAAGATAAAAGGACAAAATAAAAGCGGCAGGCTAAAAAGCCTGCCGTTATTTTATTGCTCTTCAGATTTTTGGGCTCTGACCCGTCCTAAGTAAATGGCTACCGGATCCCAGCCGTGCATGGCACATTTGGTAGAGCAGAATATGGGCTTGGTGATATCCAAAGTAAGCATGCGATCGTATTCCTGCTGTGATATATTGAATTTTCTGCCACAGCCCTGGCAAAGCAGGGTAAGCTCTTCTATAGCTGCCATGATTTAACTCCTGTTAGTGTATCAATATGAATCATTCTATCACAATGCAAAGTCATATTCAATGATAATGAACCCTGTCACTGCATCAGATGACTTCGAGGCGTATGGTGTTGGTGTTGCCGGATTTGCCGCTTATCTGTCCGCCGGTGAGGATCACATTGTCCCCCTCTTTCAGATCCAGGACTTCCTTAGCCAGCTTTTTTGCCTGATAAAACATCACATCCACAGAGGTGAATTCCTCGCTCATTACAGGGATGACACCCCAGCTTAAATTAAGCTTTCGCCATGCTTTTTCATTGGTGGTCATACCTATGATATCCACCGGGGCACGAAAACGGCTGACCATACGGACGGTGACCCCTGACAGGGAACTTATCACTATACCCTTTGCCTTGGTGTCTATTGCCATGGCGCAGGTGGAATGTGATACCGCATCCAGATTGTTTTTTATCACATAGTCAGTATCCTGGTAGCGCTTTTTGTAATCTATGTCCTCCTCGGTGTATGCTGCGATCTCTGCCATGGTCATAAGGGCTTCCACCGGGAATCTGCCGGAAGCGGTCTCTCCTGAAAGCATGATGGCGGATGCACCGTCATATACTGCATTTGCCACATCTGAGATCTCTGCCCTGGTGGGTCTGGGATTTGTGATCATGGACTCCAGCATCTCTGTGGCTGTTATGACCCGCTTTCCCAAGAGGCGGCATCTTTTAATGAGGTGCTTTTGCACGGCGGGAAGCTCCACATAGGGTATCTCCACACCCAGATCACCTCTGGCTACCAATATGCCGTCGGCTATCTCGCATATCTCATCTATATTATCCACACCGGACTGGTTTTCTATTTTGGCGATCAGGTCGATCTCGCTGCCGCCGTTTTCATCAATGAATTTCCTCAGGGATAGGATATCATCCCTGGTGGATACAAATGAAGCAGCTATAAAGTCAATGTCATTTTCTATGCCAAAGAGTATGTCGGATTTGTCGGCTTCGCTGAGGTATTCGCCCTTCATCACATGGCCGGGGAAATTCATGCTCTTTTTATCTGAAATTACTCCCCCAACTATGGTGTCGCAGATGATATCCGTGTCGTTTATCTCCTTTATTTCAAAGATCAAAAGTCCGTTATTTACCAGGATCCGATCCCCTATGGAGACCTCCTTTGGCAGATCCTTATAGTTTACGGATACCCGGGTCTCATCTCCGGTTATGTCCTCGGTGGTAAATACGAATCTGTCGCCATCTTTGATGGTCGCCTTTTTATCGGCAAAGGTTCCCACCCTGTATTCGGGTCCCTTGGTATCAAGCATGATTGAGATGGGCATACCCAGCTTTTGACGTACCTTTTTAATCATATTTATTTTAGCCAGATGCTCTTCGTGGTTGCCGTGGGAAAAATTAAGTCTGGCGACATTCATGCCTGCTTCACAGAGTCTGGTGAGAGTCTCTTCATCCTCACAGGCTGGACCTATGGTACAGATAATCTTTGTTTTTCTCATTATGTTTATCCCCCTTACTAAATGATCTGTAGAACTTTATCTATGATATCATAAAAATCCTGCAATGAACAGACGGAATACTATTCATAAGTTCGTTGCATCTTGAGGGAAAATCCATTATACTACACACTGACGTTATTTGAATGGATATAAGGAGATGATGTAATGACTATTTATGAAGAACTGGTGGCAAGAGGTCTGATAGCCCAGGTGACTGATGAGCCTGAGATACGGGAATTGATAAATACGGGAGGAGCCACCTTTTATATCGGCTTTGACCCCACTGCCGACTCTCTTCATGTGGGTCACTTCATGGCACTTTGTCTGATGAAGAGACTCCAGATGGCGGGAAATAAGCCCATTGCCCTTTTAGGCGGGGGAACCGGCATGATAGGTGATCCATCAGGGCGGACGGATATGCGCCAGATGATGACGGTGGATACCATCAATCACAATATTGAATGCTTTAAAAAGCAGATGAGCCGGTTTATAGAATTTGGCGAGGATAAAGCCATGATGGTGAATAATGCGGACTGGCTTTTGGATCTGAACTATATAGAGATGTTAAGGGACATAGGGGCTCATTTTTCAGTAAACCGTATGCTGGCGGCTGAGTGCTACAAGCAGCGCATGGAAAAAGGTCTGACATTTTTTGAGTTTAACTACATGATAATGCAGGCATATGATTTTTATCGTCTGTATCAGGATTATGGCTGCAATATGGAGTTCGGCGGAGACGATCAGTGGTCCAATATGCTGGCAGGCACAGAGCTGATCCGCAGAAAGCTGGGTAAGGATGCCTATGCCATGACCATAACCCTGCTTTTGAATTCCGAGGGTAAAAAGATGGGCAAGACCCAGTCCGGAGCTGTGTGGCTGGATCCTGACAAGACCACTCCCTACGATTTTTACCAGTATTGGAGAAATGTGGCTGATGCGGATGTGCTTAAGTGTATCAGGATGCTTACATTTTTACCTTTAGAGCAGATAGACGAGATGGACAAGTGGGAAGGTGCCAAGCTTAATGAGGCAAAGCAGATCCTTGCCTACGAGCTTACTTCCTTAGTTCACGGAGAGGATGAAGCGAAAAAAGCCGAAAGCGCAGCCAAGTCACTTTTCGCCGGCGGCGGCAGCGCCCAGGATATGCCCGAAGCAGAGATATCCGAGGACAGTTTTACGGATGGAAGCATAGGCATACTTACCCTTTTAGTGGAGTCCGGTCTTACCAAGTCCAAAAATGAGGCACGTCAGGCTGTGGACCAGGGAGGCGTCCTTGTAAACGGTGAAAAGGTTTCGGATGTAAAGGCTGTTTTTGACAAAGGGGCTTTTGATGAGGAATTTATCTTGAAAAAGGGCAAGAAAAAGTTTTGCAGGGTAGTGCTTAAATAGGAGGAACGGGATGATAAGCATATCAACAATAATTTTTTTGATACTGGGATTTGTTCTTCTGATAAAGGGAGCGGACTTTTTCGTGGATGGTGCCTCTGCAGTGGCGAGTAAGCTTAAGGTTCCAAGCCTGATTATCGGACTTACCATTGTGGCAATGGGTACATCCCTTCCCGAGCTTGCAGTATCAGTCACTGCTTCGATCGGTGGCAATAATGAGCTTTCAGTCAGTAATGTGGTTGGCTCTAACATCTTCAATCTCATGGTGGTGCTGGGTTGCTCAGCGCTTATGAATGTGATGGTTGTGGGAGAGCAGACCCTAAAAAGGGATTTTCCCTTTTCCGTGATCTGCGAGATAGTGCTTTTGGTAATGGGCATCATAGGTATGGAGCTGGGCAGGACAGATGGATTCATACTTTTGGGTGCATTCATAGGCTTTATCGTGTATCAGGTGCAATCAGCCCTTAAAGCCAGGGCTGCATCTGCGGCAAAAGATGATGATGAAGAGGTAAAGGATATCCCCACGGTGCTTGCCATAGTTTATATAATAGGCGGAGTGGCAGCTATTAAATTCGGCGGAGACTTTGTGGTTAATTCTTCAGTGGATATTGCCACCGCCTTTGGACTCTCACAGACACTCATAGGACTTACCATAGTGGCATGCGGCACCTCACTTCCCGAGCTTGTGACATCAGTGGTGGCTGCCAAAAAAGGTGAGCTGGACATGGCTGTGGGTAACGTGGTCGGATCAAATGTATTTAATGTACTTATGATCTTAGGTGTGGCATCTGCCATTTCACCCATAACCTTTTTGACCAACAATATATTGGATATTGTGATACTGCTGGTATTTTCACTGGTGGTATGGATTTTTTCCAAAACGAAAAGAGAGCTGTCAAAAAAAGAAGGTATTATCATGCTTGCCATGTATGCCGTATATCTCGTTTACATCTGCATCAGGGGAACCATGTGACGGAGTACGGCAGGCTTTATAAAGGTTAAAAATAGTTAAACTTTTTTAAAAATTACTTGAAAATGGCAAAAAACCGTGTTAAAATAGCGACTCGTGGTATATAAATATATCCTTGCTTCCCACAGGACGAAAGTCATGTGATTGGGAGGCCATTAGACCAAAAGGAGGTAGAGAAATGAACAAGTATGAATTAGCGCTCATCGTGAATGCTAAGATCGAAGACGATGCACGTGCTGCTACCATTGAAAAGGCGAAGGGTTACATCACCCGCTTCGGTGGCACTGTGTCTGAGGTCGAGGAGTGGGGCAAGAAGAAACTTGCTTACGAGATCCAGAAGATGGACGAGGGCTTTTATTACTTCATTCAGTTCGAAGCAGAGCCCGAGGCACCGGCTGAGATCGAGAGCCGTGTCCGCATTATGGACAATCTTCTTCGTTTTCTGATCGTTCGCAAAGATGAGGACTAATGTTTGATTATCGGCATCCCGAGGGATCCCGATAAAGCTCATCAGAATAGGAGAACGAGCATATGAATAAAGTAATATTTATGGGCAGACTTACCCGTGACCCTGAGGTGCGCTACGGTGGAGCCAGTAATACGGCTGTAGCCAAGTTTTCCATAGCTGTGGACAGGCGCTTCAAAAGGGATGGAGATCCTGAGGCGGACTTTTTCAACTGCACCGCCTTTGGCAAACAGGGAGAGTTTGTCGAGAAGTATCTGCGTAAAGGAACCAAGATCCTTATGGAAGGAGAGGTTCGCAACGACAATTACACCGACAAGGACGGCAGGAAGGTTTATGGGTTCAACTTTGTAGCAAATTCCATAGAATTTGCAGAGAGCAAGAGAGCCCAGGAGGGCAATGCCCCCTATATTCCTTCAGGTGAGGGTCAGCCCCTTCCCGGTTCGGATGCGGGAGATGATTTTATGAACATTCCCGAGATCTCCGGTGAGGACAAGGTTCCCTTTTAGGGCTGTACTTTACAGGACTTAACACAGTCGGAATTGATTAGTTTGTTTTCGTTTTTATTTTAGGAGGATATATCATGGCTTTTAACAGATCATCAGACTCTCAGCGCAGGAGACCTGTTCGCAGGAGAAAAAAGGTTTGCGTTTTTTGCGGTAAGGACAGTGTTATAGATTATAAGGATCAGGCTAAGCTCTCAAAGTATATCTCTGAGAGAGGAAAGATCCTTCCCCGTCGTATTACAGGCAATTGCGCAAAGCACCAGAGAGCGCTTACAGTTGCTATCAAGCGTGCCAGACATCTGGCAATCATGCCCTATGTGATCGACTGATACCGGTTATTTAGGATATAGATCGGCTGTCAGCTTGGCAGCCGATTTTTACTGTAAAGGAAACTATTGAAAAATAATGGCATAACCATTATAATAATCTACGGACTTGTCATACGAAAGGGGGATCAGTACATGGATTTTTTTGATAAATTAGGGGATACCATTGTAAGTGCCACCAGGGAGATGTCTGACAAGGCTAAGGATGTTACAGATTCCACCAGGATGCAGTATGATATCCGCAAAAAAAAGCAGGATATTGACAAGATATACAGAGACTTGGGCAAGAAGTATTATGAGGACAATAAGGACTCTGATGATGAGACCATAAGCTCTGTCCGGGAGTTACTTGCCGAGGTAAAAGATCTTGAGACTCAGGTTGCAAATCTTAAGGGCGGCAGACGCTGTCCAAAATGCGGAGCAGTAGTTCCCATGGATTCAGGCTACTGTAACAAATGTGGATCCAAGCTCTCCGAAAGCATCTTTGAAGAAGAGGATGAAGCCGGAGAGTCTGAAGATAAAGAAGAAAAGTAGGGTATGCTTATAGTGTGGCGTTTCAATGACTCTTTGAGTTGCTACACTTGTGTACCACGAGGGGCATTAGCGCAGCTGGGAGCGCACCACAATGGCATTGTGGGGGTCACGGGTTCGAATCCCGTATGCTCCAGGAAGGTGCCCGTCACTTAATGAATACATTATGTGACAGGGTACATTTTTTTAGGAGGGTAATATGACATCCAAGGGCAAATACTACATAACCACGGCTATAGCCTACACATCCGGTAAACCCCATATCGGCAATACCTATGAGATAGTTTTAGCTGACTGTATCGCCAGATTCAGACGGCAGGAGGGCTATGACGTGTTCTTTCAGACAGGAACTGATGAGCACGGACAGAAGATAGAGGAAAAAGCACAGGCTTCCGGCATAACCCCCAAGGAATATGTGGACAATATTTCCGGAGAGGTTAAAAAGATCTGGAATCTTATGAACTCTTCCCATGACAAATTCATCCGTACCACGGACGAGGATCATGAGAAGCAGGTACAAAAGATCTTTAGAAAGCTTTACGATCAGGGTGATATCTATAAGGGCTCCTATGAGGGCTGGTATTGTGTGCCGGACGAATCCTTCTGGACAGAGAGCCAGCTTGTGGATGGCAAGTGCCCCGACTGTGGACGGCCTGTACAAAAGGCATCAGAGGAAGCATACTTTTTCAAAATGAGCAAGTACGCCGACCGGCTGATCGAGCACATCAATACACATCCCGAATTCATACAGCCCGTATCCAGAAAGAACGAGATGATGAATAACTTCCTGCTTCCGGGACTTCAGGATCTGTGTGTGTCACGTACCTCCTTCAAGTGGGGTATACCCGTGGACTTTGACAGCAAACATGTGGTATATGTGTGGCTGGATGCTTTGACAAACTACATCACCGGCATAGGCTATGACTGTGACGGTAATTCCTCGGATCAGTACAAAAAGTACTGGCCTGCCGATCTGCATCTTATTGGCAAGGATATTATCCGTTTCCACACCATATACTGGCCTATCTTTCTGATGGCTTTAGGGGAGCCCCTGCCAAAGCAGATATTCGGTCATCCCTGGCTTATCCAGTCCGACGGCAAGATGTCCAAATCCAAGGGCAATGTGATCTATGCTGACGATCTGGTGGATCTTTTCGGAGTGGACGCAGTACGTTATTTCCTGGTACATGAGATGCCCTTTGAAAATGACGGAGTCATATCCTGGGAGCTTTTGGTGGAGAGGATCAATTCCGACCTTGCCAACACCCTTGGAAATCTGGTGAACCGTACCATTGCCATGAGCAACAAATACTTTGGAGGCACTGTTCATAATGCCGGAGTGACAGAAGAGGTGGATGAGGATCTGAAAGCCCAGGTCACCGCTGTCAGAGACAAGGTGGAACAGAAGATGGGAGAGCTTCGGGTGGCTGATGCCATTACAGAGATATTTGAGCTCTTTAAGAGATGTAATAAATATATTGACGAGACAGAGCCCTGGGTACTTGCCAAGGATGAGGCTAAAAAGGATCGTCTCGCCACAGTGCTCTACAATCTGGTGGAGAGTATATCCATAGGAGGAGAGCTTTTAAAAAGCTTCATGCCTGACACCTCAGAGAGGATCAAAAGTCAGCTCAATGCTCCTGAGATGGACTATGATGATCTGAACAGCTTTGGTCATTATCCTGATGGGGGCAAGGTCACTGACTCTCCTGAGATCCTTTTCGAGCGTCTGAAGCTGGATGAGGTCATGGAGAAGGTAGAAGCAAAATCAGCCGGGAACGATTGATATGATATTTGAAAGTCACGCTCATTATGAAGACAGGAAGTTCGATTCAGACAGGATCGAACTTCTTTCTATGATGAAAAAGAAGAATATCGGCACCATTATAAATGTGGGCACCACCATAGAATTAAGCCGGGCGAGTATAGACCTTGCCCATCAATATGATTTTATATATGCTGCAGTGGGTGTGCATCCCAGCGATATAGAGTGTCTGGAGGAAGCAGAGGACGGCATAGAGCAGCTTTCTGCCATGGCTTCAAATGAAAAAAAGGTGGTTGCCATTGGGGAGATAGGTCTGGATTTTTACTGGGAAAAGGACCCAAAGGTAAGAGACAGGCAAAGATACTGGTATGAAAAACAGCTTAAGATGGCAAGAGATCTGGATCTGCCGGTTATAATACACAGCCGGGAGGCAAACGAGCTGACCTTTGATATTATGAAAAATGCGGCAAAGCTTGGTACTAAGGGAGTGATCCACTGTTATTCGGGGTCTCCTGAGATGGCAGTGGAATATGTGAAGCTGGGGTATTATATCGGCATAGGCGGGGTGGTCACCTTTAAAAACGGGAAAAAACTTAAGGAGACCGCAAGGCGGATCCCTCTGACAAATATACTTGTGGAGACGGATGCCCCCTATATGGCGCCGGAGCCCTTTAGAGGGGAAAGAAATGATTCCACCTATCTGCCTTACATTGTTAAGGAGATCGCCGAGCTTCGTGAGATCACCGTGGATGAGGTGATGGAGGTAACCAGGGAAAACGGCAGGACGCTTTTTTCCATCACATCAGATGACAGGAGATGATATGGCGGATATACGTATAGCCAACCCCATCAGAACAGCCGGTATCCTAAGACGATACGGACTGACGGCAAAAAAGAAATACGGTCAGAACTTCCTGACGGACGAGGGTATATTACAAGAGATAGTGGATGCCTCCGGGGTAAAGGAGGGGGATCTGGCTGTGGAAATAGGACCAGGCATAGGGGCTATGACTGAGTTTTTATGCGAGAGGGCAGATCAGGTTTTAGCAGTTGAGATCGACAGGAATCTGATACCGGTCTTAAATGAGACAGTGGGACATTTTGACAATCTGACTGTACTCAATGCAGATATCTTAAAGACGGATATAGGTGCATGGGCAAAGGAAAACGCACCGGGAAAGAAAATTCGCGTGGTGGCAAACCTGCCTTACTACATCACCACCCCGATCCTTATGGGACTTTTAGAGGGGAAAGCTCCTTTGGAGTCCATTACAGTTATGGTGCAAAAGGAAGTGGGACTTAGGATGATAAGCGGTCCCGGCACCAAGGACTACGGAGCACTTTCTCTGGCAGTAGCCTACTATGCTTCTCCGAGGATCGTTGCGGAGGTGTCAAGGGAAGCCTTTGATCCAATGCCAAATGTGGAGTCGGTGGTGGTCACTCTGGATCGATATAAAAACCCGCCGGTGGATGTTTCGGATGAAAAGCTTTTGTTTGATGTGATCCGTGCCTCCTTTTCACAGCGTCGCAAGACCCTTGCCAACGGGCTGAGCCACGACCCGGGACTTGGTCTTTCCAAGGAGGAAGTTAATTCGGTAATAAAAGCCTGCGGATGGGATGAAAGGGTGAGAGGCGAGACCCTTACTCTGGAAGGATTTGCCAGATTGACAGAGATGATTTATAATCTGAACAGTCGCACTTCATAATATTTCATAGCTTACGAAGGTAGACCCATGGATATCAGTCGGTATGATGAAGTCATCCAAAATCTCATAACTGATATGCAGGACAGCCGTGGCAAAGATCCACGGGTGTCTATTTCTTGTGGAAAAAAACTGCTGGAGTACGGCATCAAAAATTCCCAGCCGGAGCTCATAGGCTTTGCACGGTTTTCCATGGGAGAGACCTATTACCTGATGAATGACGTGGATAATTTTTACCATGAGATGACCCAGTGTATGGAGCCTTTGGAGCAGATAGGTGAATGGGGATATCTGACCATGGCAAATAATCTGCTGGGGATAGTATCCCTTAATCGTGGGAATGCGCCCCTGGCAATGGATTATTACATGGATGCCATTAACTACTGCTACGAATACAGTCTGCCGGATCTGGAATTTCTGGTGCACATGAATCTGGCAGCTTTGTATCTGGATATTGCGGATGCGGACAATGCCATCTATTACTACGAAAGATGCCGCAGGTATCTGGATAAGCACAGCGATATAGAGGGATATATAAACAGCCTTACAGCCATTTGCGTGGGGCTGGGAAAATCCTACCTGCTGAAGGGTGATATTAAAAAAGCCGAAGACTGTGATGCTGTCATAGAGGACAGATGTATGGGGTCAGCCTCCATGCTGGATCTTTTGGTCATATATACTTTTCGTGCCAGACTGGGACTTAGCCTGGGACAAAGGGATGAAACCATGCGCTGCATAGAGATCATAGACAGACATTTTTCGGATGAGCTGCCGGTAATGGATATATTTGATGATGTGTATGATTTCATGAGGCTTTTACTTGAGATAAAAGAGTACGATACCCTTGTGCATATGCTTAAGCTTATGGAGCAGCCTGTGGATACCACCGGCATAAAAAATCTGCAAAAAAAGCTTTTGACCCTTAAGATGAAATACCAGAAAGAAACGGGTCAGACAGAGGCTTACGAAAAAAGCGGGGTGGAGTTTTTTGAACTTTCCCAGATCATGGATCAGGAAAATGACAGGATGATCAGGGACACTATCGCACTGAGAAACAGATACAATGATCTGAGCGTCCTGACCAATGAGGTAAGGCGAGAGAATGAAGTTCTTTTGAAAAAATCAGAGACGGATCCCCTCACCGGAATGTACAACAGACAGAAGCTCAATACCTATGGAGATGTGATCTTTGAGCGTGCCAGGAAAAACGGCAGGTGGCTTGCCATAGAGATCCTCGATATCGACTATTTCAAAGAGTACAATGACAACTATGGTCACCAGGCAGGTGACAGATGCATACGCTTTGTGGCTGATGCCATTATGGAACTTAAGAATAACAAGGGGGTATTCTGTTCCAGATACGGCGGTGACGAATTTGTTATAATATATGAGGACTATGATGATACTGAGGTGTTTGCCATGGCAAAAAGGCTCAAGGAGCGTATAGTTGAAATGGCATTTGAACACAAGTACACCAAGGTCCCCGTGGGGGTGGTGACTATTTCCCAGGGTATATTCTGGGGGATACCTGAAAATGGCGAATCACTTTGGAATTATCTGCATTCTGCGGATAACAATCTGTATAAGGTCAAGAAAAAATCCAGAAACAGTATACTTCTGAGCCGCTATTCCAAAAAGGATGCTGCAGGTGTTCAGAAGGAAGAGATGATGACAGATGAGTAGGATCGTTTTGGGCATAATAGCCCATGTAGATGCAGGCAAGACTACTCTTTCGGAGGCACTTCTTTATACAGCCGGATCCATAAGAAGCTTTGGACGGGTTGACAGGGGAGAGTCTTTTTTGGATGGAGAGGAAATAGAGCGTGCCAGAGGAGTGACGGTCTTTTCCAAGCAGGCGAGACTTAAGTGGAATGATACGGATATAGTTTTTTTGGACACTCCGGGACATGTGGATTTTTCACCGGAAACCGAAAGGACCCTCTCGGTGCTGGACTATGCCATAATGGTGATAAGTGCTCCTGACGGTGTCCAGAGTCATACCAGGACATTGATGCGGCTGCTTAATAAGTATAAGGTGCCCACCTTTATTTTTGTTAATAAGATGGATCTGACCACCCAAAGCAGGGAAGAGATCTTGGACGGGATAAAAAAGCAGCTTTGTGATGAGGCTGTGATCTTAGGCTCCGGCGATCTGAGCGAAGAGGAAATGGAGGAGATCGCAAGCCATGATGAGAAGCTTATCGAAGAGTATCTGGAAAAGGGAAAGCTTTCCTCTGACTCCATAAAGAAAGCCATCCTGTCGGGACATTTGTATCCGGTTTATTTCGGCTGCGCCCTTCACTCTGAAGGCATAAGGGAGTTTTTGGACGGCATCACCGGATGGATGGTAAAGCCTGCCGCTGGAAAGGAATTCGGAGCCCGGGTATATAAGATAAGCTGGGATAAAAAGGGTGAGCGGCTTACACATATAAAGCTTACGGGGGGAAGTCTGCATCCCAAGGATGTGATATGTGTAGGGGACAATAATTCGGATGATACCGAATCATCTGTGACGGAGAAAATACAGGGTATTAGACTGTATGACGGAGAAAAATATGAGAGTACCGACGAGGTTGATTCCCCGGAAATATGTACTCTTTTGGGACTTAATAAAACCTATCCGGGTCAGGGGCTCGGAACCGAGGAGGATGCGGCTGTACCGGAGCTTTTGCCTGTGCTTTCCTATCAGGTCATTCCCCCGGAGGGAGTCTCTTCCGTAAAGCTTCTTGAGACACTTAAGGTGTTAAACGAAGAGGAGCCGTCCTTTAGGATCGAAGCAAAGGAGCATACCGGGGATATAATGGTTCATCTCATGGGTCCCTTTATGCTTGAGGTGCTGCAGCAGGAGATAAAAAGACGCTTTGGGATCCTGGTCACCTTTGGACCGGGAAGCATACTTTACAAAGAGACCATAAGCTCTGTTGTGGAGGGAGTGGGTCACTTTGAGCCCCTGAGGCACTATGCCGAGGTACATCTTATGTTAGAGCCGGGAGAACCGGGATCGGGCATAGAAATATACAATAGCTGTTCTGTGGATGTACTGGCATTTAACTATCAAAAACAGGTGCTGCAGGTCCTTGAACATGCCAGGCTAAAGGGGGTGCTTTCCGGTGCTCCCCTTACGGATGTAAGGATCACTTTGCTGTCGGGAAAAAGCCATACCAAGCATACAGAGGGAGGAGATTTTTCCCAGGCAGCCAGACGGGCAGTTAGGCAGGGGCTGATGAAGGCGGAGTCGGTGCTATTAGAGCCGGTTTTTGATCTGACACTTCGGGTCCCCGGATCCATGGTGGGCAGAGCCATGACAGATTTGGAGCGTATGCATGCAAGGATCGAGCCCCCTGAGGTAGAGGAGGATTTTTCCATAGTAAAAGGCAGGGTGCCGGTGGCATGTATTACAGACTATGCCAAGGAGGTGGCTTCCTATACCGGAGGACTTGGTGAACTTACTCTTGATCCGGGAGGCTATGAACCCTGTCATAACCCTGATGAGGTATTGGAGGAAAAGGGCTACGATCCCGAGGCTGATCTGAGAAATCCCACTGGTTCGGTTTTCTGTGCCCAGGGTGCAGGCTATGTGGTTCCCTGGTATGAAGTGGAAGAGATGATGCATCTGCCTTTGGCTCTTAAGGGGGATGCAAAGGAGACAGAGGACGAGTCAGAGGCAATGAAAAAGGTGGCTATGGCAAGAGCCGAAGCAGCCAGAAAAAATGCTGCCGCCTCAGAGGAGGGCTTCAGGGGCTATAGCGGCATGGAAAAGGACTTAGAGGCAATATTTGTCCGGGAATTCGGAACTCCAAAAAGCTCTTTGGCAAACCGGGATGTGGGAATGAGAGAAAGGGATTACGACAGTCCCGAGGAACGTGAAAAGAGACTTAAGGAAGCGAGAGAAGATTATAAGTCATCCCATAAAAGCGGCTCAGATAAAAAGCCGGCAGCCAGGCTTCCCAGATATACCATAATAGACGGGTACAATGTGATATTTGCAGATACCAGGCTAAAGAATCTGGCAGGTGATGATCTCCACGGAGCCAGGACCGCCCTTATGGATATGCTCTGCGATTATCAGGGATATGTGGGGGATACCGTCATAGTGGTGTTTGACGCATGGAAAAAAAGAGGGGGCATGGGAAGCTCCGAAAGATATGGAGAGCTCTATGTGGAGTTTACGAAGGAAGCCCAGACTGCAGATGCTTATATAGAAAGGGCAGTGCATAAGCTCATGCCCAATGCCCATATCACAGTGGTGACCTCTGATGCCGCCGAACAGGTGATAGTTATGGGTTCCGGTGCTTATCGCATGTCATCAAGGGAGTTTTTTGACGAATTTAAGCGAATAAAAGAGGAATATGCAGGACAAAGGCATTGAAATAAGGCATCCGAAAAGGTATAATGTAGAGTCGTCATAAAAGGCAGATTAGTTGGGACTGATAGAGATGAAGAGAACAGAACTTAAATACATCATAACTAAATACATGGTGGTGATCTCGGTGATCACCCTGGTGATACTACTGACTTTTTCCGTGGTGATTCAGGTTTTAAATGAGCGGTATAATGCTTTAGAGGATGCCAGGGATATGTTTAACCAGATAGAGCAGATCCTGGCAGAAAACCGCACCGAGCTTACAGAGGTTACGGAGGAGTACAGCCAGACCTGTCTGCGTCTGGCAGACACGGTATCCTATATCCTTAAGGATAATCCTGATGCGGTGACAAGCCCGGCAGAACTCAGAAAGATCGCCTACCTGGTGGGTGTGGATGAAATACATATCTTTAATGATAGGGGAGAGATAATCCATGGCACCAATCCCGAGTATTTTGGATTTACCTTTGACTCGGGGGAGCAGATGAAGTTTTTCAAACCCATACTTGAGGATCGAAGCCTCCGCCTGGTTCAGGACGTGACTCCAAACACGGCAGAGTCCAAGCTGATGCAGTATTCCATGATCTGGAGTGAGACCGGTGAATATATAGTACAGGTTGGCATGGAGCCCACTCATATCATGGAGTATACGGAGAAAAATGAGCTGGATTATATTTTCTCTCTTATTCAGCCCAATGCCGGTATAGACCTTATTACCTGTACTTTGGACAGGGGTATGATAGTAGGAGCCACAGACAGACATTATGTAGGCAAGACCCTGGCTTCCATGGGAGTGGATATCAATGAGGCAAAAAACGATAATAACGGCTTTGTCTGCAGGGTAAATGACAACTACTGTTTCTGCGTGTTTTCTGTTATTGATGAGAATCTGGTTGGTTATATCATAACTATAGGTGTTTTGGATGCCAGAGTTCCGGTCAATACCATTATAATGATGACAGGCTACATACTTGTGGTGGTATTTTTGATGATCCTTGTGTCACGGCTCATTGACTCCTACGTGATCAAAAATGTGGACAGGATAAATGAATCACTTCGCGCAGTTTCCGAGGGAGAGGTGGATGAAAGGATCGACGTCAGAGACAGTGATGAGTTTTCAGAGCTTTCGGATCATATAAATGACATGATCAAAAACCTGCTAAGAAATACCAGCCAGATTTCAGAGATCCTTAATCATACCGACAGTCTCATGGGTGTGTATATCTCCAGCAGTCATCACAGACGGGTGAGGTATACGGAGCATGTGCCCATGCTTATCGGAGCTCCCGAAAATGCAGGCTCCGGCAAGATGGATAAAAAGACTTTCGCCGAGTATCTGGATACTCTTAAAAAGCATCCGGTGCCCGGAGAGGATTCCACATATGAGATAGATGACTTCGGCAGGACTATCTATGTCCATGTGGATGAGACCAGAGACGAGGACGAGGTCACAGGTATCCTCATAGATGTGTCGGATGTGGTGAAGCGCCGTCGGCAGATCGAAAAGGAACGTGACATAGATCCCATGACGGGGATATTCAACCGGAGAGGTATGGATAATGCCATAGCAAAGCTTTTCGTCGGTGAGGAGGATATGGCTCACTGTGCAGCAATCATGGTTGATGCGGACGGTCTGAAGCAGATCAATGATAACTACGGACATGATGATGGAGATCTGTATCTGAAGAGCATAGTGGATCTCCTTGGTGAGTTTGGCAGCAAGATGTGCAGGAATTATCAGATCTGTCGTATGGGAGGTGATGAGTTTGCGCTCTTTATCTACGGATATGGAAGTGAAAGCGAGCTTATGGAGAGTATAGACGGACTGGCTGACTATCAGGATAACAGAGAGCTTACCCTTTTAGATGGGGATAAGATATTCATCAGATTTTCCTATGGCTATTGTATCAAAAGCGAGGAATTTGATAACTATACGGATATGCTGAAGAAAGCTGATGAGATGATGTATGACAATAAGCGGGGCAGAAAAGGAAAAGATTGATTTTATTTTGGTTTCAAAGTAAAATGGATGTGACCGAACGGTTTATGTATGAAAGGAGTTTTTATTATGGCAAAATGGGTATGTAGTGTATGTGGTTATGTGTACGAGGGAGATGCGGCACCTGAGGAGTGTCCCGTATGTCATGCTTCTGCTGACAAGTTCAAAAAGCAGGAAGGTGACAAGGTATGGGCAGCAGAGCATGTGGTAGGTGTGGCAGCAGATGCTCCCGAAGAGATCAAAAACGGACTTAGGGAGATGTTTAACGGTGAGTGCTCTGAGGTGGGTATGTATCTGGCTATGAGCCGTGTGGCGATCCGCGAGGGATATCCCGAGATCGGAGCCTTCTATGAAAAGGCAGCCTGGGAAGAGGCAGAGCATGCTGCGCATTTTGCAGAGCTTTTGGGAGAGGTGTTGACAGACTCCACCAAAAAGAATCTGGAGCTTCGTGCAGACGCAGAGTATGGCGCTACCCAGGGACGTGTGGATCTGGCTAAAAAAGCCAAGGCCCTTGATCTGGATGCGATACATGATATTGTCCATGAGATCGGAAGGGATGAGGCTCGTCACGGCAAAGCATTTGAGGGATTGCTTAAGAGATATTTCGGATAATGGGATACTGATGGTAATTCTGGTGACCGGGTGTTTTACATCCGGTCACTTTTGTAGGTCATAGAGGAGGAAATATGCAATATAGAAAAAACCCAAAAAACGGGACCGAACTTTCTGTTTTGGGATACGGCTGCATGAGGTTCAGTAAGTCGGGGGGACAGATAGATCAGGCAAAGGCAAACAAAGAGTTAAAAAAAGCCCTGGATCTGGGAGTCAATTACTTTGATACCGCCTATGTCTACGGAGGAAGTGAGGTGGCTCTCGGTAATTTCATAAAGGAGTATGACTGCAGGGATCAGCTTTATATAGCTACCAAGCTGCCCCAGTACAGGGTGACCAGGTCTGAGGAATTTGACAGATATTTTGACGAGGAGCTTACCCGGCTTCAGACCGACCATGTGGACTACTATCTTTTGCATATGCTCAATGATGTTAATTCATTCAACAGGCTTTGTTCACTGGGGCTTTTGGACTGGATAAAGGAGAAAAAGGGCAGCGGAGCCATCAGAAATATAGGCTTTTCATTTCACGGCGGCACCAGTGCCTTCCGTGAGCTGATAGACGCATATGACTGGGATTTTTGCCAGATCCAGTTTAACTACATGGACGAACACGCCCAGGCAGGAATAGACGGACTTAAGTATGCCAATGAAAAGGGTCTGCCGGTGATAATCATGGAGCCACTGCGGGGCGGCCGCCTGGTAAATGCCCTGCCGCCAAAGGCTTTGGAGGAATTTGAAAAGATGCCCCAAAAGCGCACACCGGCTGACTGGGGATTGCGCTGGATATGGAATCATCCGGAGGTTTCCGTTGTGCTTTCCGGTATGAATGATGTGGCGCAGGTAGAGGAAAACTGTCGTATTGCTTCCGAGTCTACGGCGGACAGTCTTTCAGCCGACGAACTGGCGCTGTATCAAAGGGTGCTGGCTGCCATAAATGAAAAGGTAAAGGTGGGATGCACCGGCTGTGCCTATTGCCAGCCCTGTCCCAAGGGAGTGGATATACCTAACTGCTTCGCCACCTACAATGCAAGTTATACAGACAACTATTTCAATGCGTTCCGTGAATATTTCATGGGCACCACTTTAAGAAAGGTTCGCTCAAATGCAGGATTGTGTGTAAAGTGCGGAAAATGTGAGACCGTATGTCCCCAGCACATTGAGATAAGGCAGGAGCTTTCAAATGTTAAAAAGCGTTTTGAGCACCCTATTTATAAAATAGGAGCGGCAGTCTCCAAATCGATATTAAAGTATTAGTAAATCAGACAAGGGGATACCCGCCGGTAATAGGATCATGGAAGAGATATATGAGACAAACCAACTGTATATGAAACACCTGACACGATATGACGCGCCTATGGTGTGCAGATTCTACACCAGAAATGTGCAGGAATTTGCGCTGTATGAGCCCTTAAGCTATGAGAATGCCAGAAATATCAACTATCATCAGACTATGCTTGACTATGAGGATGAGTATTTTAAGGACAATGATATGTGCAGGTATTATCTCTTTAGAAAGGATAATCCCTTTGAGATAGTCGGTACCGTAAGCTTTAGAAATATTTCCCAAAGCTATTATAAATGCGCTACCCTGGGGTATAAGATAGATAAGGATCACAGACGAAAAGGCTATGCCCTTGAAGCCATAGAGCGGGGGATGATGATAATGGATGAGGAGCTTCATCTGCACAGGATAGAAGCTACGGTGATGCCTGTCAACGTAGCTTCCTCGACTCTTTTGGAGAAAATAGGCTTTGAGAGAGAGGGCTTGATGCGGGATAAGTTCAAGCTGAACGGAAAATGGGAGGATCACTACCTCTATGCCTACGTCATGCCCTGGAACCAATAGTTTTACAGATCTGCGCCCCGGATCTCCACTTTTTTAACATGTCGTTTCATGACGCCTCTGTAGTAGGTCATCTCATGGTCGCTGGGTTCCTTAAGACCATATACCAGCACCGAGTCAGAGCTTTTAAAGGGCTGGAGATAAACCTTTTTGACACCGGAAAGCTCCCTGGAGAGGGCTTCCATGGTATTGGAGTCAAAGAGATCCATGACCACGGTGGTACGTATTTCATAATCTATGCTGTCTGGAGCTTTTTTCAAAAGTTCCAGACTTTTTTTATAAGAATCTATATACTTTTTGGCTGTAGCCTCCGTGGTTTTTTTAGGCATTACCTGTTTGTACAGGGAAGAGGGCATCTTGGCATCCAAAGCCACATAATCCACCAGATGTGATTCTATGAGCTTTGAAAGCATCTCATAGTTTGTGCCGTTGGTATCCAGCTTTACAAGCATCCCAAGCTCCTTTACCTTTTCGCAAAACCCGGGCAGATCCTCATGAATGGTGGGCTCTCCGCCGCTTATGACCAGCCCTTCGATTTTTCCTTTGTGTGATCTGAGATGGTCAAAAACCTCCTCCTCCGGTATCTCCGGGGCCTTGCTTGAAGGTCTGATGAGGCTGCTGTTATGACAATAGGGGCAGGCAAAATTACAGCCTCCCGTAAAAATAATGGAGGCTATATGCTCCGGATAATCTAAAAGTGTGGTTTTTTGAAATCCTAAAATCTTCATCTGACTATTTCCTTTAATAAAAAAAAGTGGTACGATTATAAGGCAGTTATCATAAACGACATAAATTCGTTTACCATGACATTATAACAGACTCAGGGGGATTTTAGAATATGGGTTTTAAAGAAGCAAGAGCTGAAAAAAAGGAAATAAGACTCAATGAAAAATACATGAGGATGGCTATTAAGGAGGCGGCAAAGGCAGGTAAAGGCAAGGAGGTACCCATTGGCTGTGTGATAGTCCATGACGGCAAGGTAATAGCCAGGGCACATAACCGCCGCAATAAGGACAAATCGGTTTTGTCCCATGCAGAGCTTTTAGCCATTAATGAAGCCTGCGGCAGATTAAAGGACTGGAGGCTGGAGGAATGTACCATGTATGTCACCCTGGAGCCCTGTCAGATGTGTGCAGGAGCCATAGTCCAGGCAAGGATCCCCAAGGTGGTGATAGGAGCCATGAATCCAAAGGCAGGATGCGCCGGAAGTATCATCAATCTTCTTCAGATGGACAGGTTCAATCATCAGGTGGATATCCAGACCGGAGTGTGTGTGGAGGAATGCTCGGCACTTTTGTCAGAGTTTTTTGAAAAGCTCCGGGAGGAAAAAAAGCTTTATCGTGAAGAGGTGGCATCCGAGATGGTCACCGACGAAAGCGAAGAGTAGCATTTTGCGGGGTGCTGCGGTATAGGGAGGAAATATGGAGGATAAAAAGAAGAGAGGCGTATTTTTTACTGCTGTCTTTGTCATTGCAGCAGTGGTTTTTGCGGTTTTGATAGAGCTGTCCAAAAACACCCTTTTGGGATGGGCGCTGGGGGCTGTCCTGTTTGCGGTATTTTTTATCATAAGACCTGTTATGATGGATAAAAAATGGTACATCAGGCTTTGTTCCTGGCTGGTTCTTTTTTTGATGCTCTTTGTGGTTTATAAGATCACCTATCCGCCATACAAGCAGGTTCCTGCCGTAGCAGTGAAAAACCCGGAGGTCACGGATGTGGTATCGGTTGCCGAGGGGGATCTGACGGGAGTATTTAACAAGGATAAATCTGTGGAGGTATATGCGGGCATTCCCTATGCCAAGCCTCCCGTGGGAGAACTGCGCTGGAAAGAGACACAGGCGCCGGAGCCCTGGGAGGGTGTGAGAGCATGTGATAAATTTGCGCCCATGTCCATGCAGACAGAGGATTCGACCCTCTGGAACTCCCTGGTCCGTATGTATATTTATAAGGACTTTCATCTCTTTGACCCCACTGACAACTATCGTGAGGCGAAAAGTGAGGACTCCCTTTATCTGAATGTGTTTAAGCCTGCGGGGGATATAAGTGATGCGCCGGTTTTGGTGTATATACACGGAGGCTCCCTTAAAACAGGACAGTCCTATTACAAGGAGTTCAACGGTGAGTCATATGCAAAGAGGGGGATAGTCTTTGTTTCCATCACATACCGTTTGAATATCTTTGGCTACTATGCCAATGATGAGCTTATAGCGGAGTCACCAAACCATACTACCGGAAATTACGGTCTTTTGGATCAGGTGCAGGCTCTTAAATGGATCAATGCAAATATTGCATCCTTTGGGGGAAATCCCGACAATATAACCATAGCCGGAGAGTCAGCCGGTTCCTCCTCTGTCAATGCTCTTTGCGTATCACCCCTTTCAGAGGGACTTTTCAGAAGAGCCATAGGAGAGAGCAGCGGCATAGTGGCACGTACTCCTTATCACACCTTCCGCACCATGGATGCGGCTTTGGAAATGGGGCAGAATGTACTTTCTGAGTTTAGAAGGGACAGTGTGGAGGAGCTCCGTGAGGTTCCTGCCGAAAAGCTGGTTTTGACCCAGTACAGCCACGATTCCATGACAGTGGATGGATATGCCATAGCGGAACAGCCCTATCTCACCTATGAAAAGGGTGAAAACCACGAGGAAGCTTTGCTTTCCGGTTTCAATGAGCATGAGGCGGATGTATTTAATATACTTGGCAATGATGTTACTGCCGAAAACTATGAGGCAAAGGTCAGGGAATACTTTGACAGATTTGAGATCGATCCATCAAATGATACAGGCTCCAAGGTTTTAGAGCTTTATCCCTTAAATGAAAAGGATGTGATGGAGCCCTATAATGCTCTTTTAAGCGGTACCTGGTTTGCCTACAGCCACGATCTGTGGTCTCGGTATATGGCAGCCGAGGGGCGTCCTGTGTATGAGTATTATTTCACAGAGACAAACCCGGGGCTTTCCACAAACCATGCCGGGGAGCTTCCCTATTTTTACGGCAATCTGGATACTATACCCCATAACTATGATGAGGTGGATTACAAGGTGTCCGACACCATAATGAGCTATATCGTAAACTTCTGTACCACAGGAGATCCCAATGGTGAGGGTCTGCCGGGCTGGCCTGATTTTTCCCAGGACAAGTCTCTGGTACTGGAGCTTGGTGACGAGATCAAAATGGTAAAAAATCCGTTCTTGGATCTGTATGATGTTTTAGATGATGCCCAGGGCAACCCCAGAGCTGACAGATAAATGCAAAAGGAGGACTTTTAAAAATGGCTACTGAGAGTATGAAGGATTTTGAACATGAGTTGAATGCATCCATGAAAAGCTATGAAGAGGGCGATATAGTCCTGGGTACCATTATTGGTATCAGTGATGATGAGGTGACTATAGACCTGGATTCTTATGCGCCGGGTATAGTGAGGCATGATGAGATGTCCAACGATCCGGGTTTTTCTGCTACGGAGAATTTCAAATACGGACAGAGGATCAGAGCCAAGGTTTTGTCTGCGGATGATGGCAAGGGCAATATACTTTTGTCCTTTAAGGAGGCGGAAAACACCCTGTCATGGGATCATCTGCAAAATAAAAAGGATAGCCATGAGATAATTACCGTCAGAGTCCGGGAGGCTGTCAAGGGCGGTGTGGTAGCCTATGCTGAGGGTATCAGAGGATTTATCCCGGCATCCCAGATATCAGCGGACTATGTGGAGAATCTTCAGTCGATGGTAGGCAAGGATCTTGCTGTTCTGGTCACAGAGGTGGATCGTGAGAAAAACAGACTTGTATTTTCAGGCAGGGAAGTTGATCTGGAACGTCGCCGGGAAGAAAGGGAGCACCGGGTCAATATGATGGTACCGGGCACCATAGTTTCCGGAAAGGTAGAGTCCATACAGCCCTATGGAGCCTTTGTGGATCTTGGAGGCGGAGTCAGTGGTCTGATACATATATCACAGATAGCCATGAAGCGGATAGGCTCTGTAGAAGAGGTGCTTCATGTGGGTGACGAGGTGAATGCCAAGATACTGAATACAGACAATGGCAAGGTTTCCCTGTCCATCAGGGCGATCGAAGAGGACGAGGCTCCGGCAAAAGCAGCGGAGGAGGAGAGACAGCAGCAGGAGGAGTTGGAAAAATACTCTGACAATGTCTCCATAGGTACCTCTCTCGGAGATCTGCTTAAGAATATAAAGCTTTAAGATCAGTGAATATTATGGGCATATCCTATGGATATGTATCCTGAAATAACAGCATCCAGGTCAGAACCCGGTTCGCCGGGTCTGCCGGGGGTGCCCTCTACGGTATATCTGATACCGCCGTCTTTTAATTTTTCCACAGGGTGATAAACATCATGAAAAATGCTGCCGTGTGATACGGTTCGATCCCGCAGGATCCCCTTGTATTCTGACAGGGGACAGTCGGGAAAATTGACATTTATGATCTGTCTGTCACGGGGCTCATACTCCATGACCTCTGACATGATCTCACTTAGCAGGGCATC
>CAMOZG010000004.1 GCA_946630825.1 uncultured Lachnospiraceae bacterium | reverse complement strand
TATAAGATAAAAATAAGGAGGAAATTATGAAAAGCGACAACATGAAAACAGGTATGCAGCAGGCACCGGCAAGAAGCCTGCTCAACGCCCTTGGATACACAGCAGAGGAGATCAAAAAGCCCATGGTGGGCATAGTAAGCTCCTACAATGAGATAGTTCCCGGTCATATGAACATTGACAAGATAGTTGAGGCGGTTAAGCTGGGAGTTGCCGAGGCAGGCGGGACCCCGGTGGTTTTCCCTGCCATAGCTGTTTGTGACGGTATCGCCATGGGGCATATCGGCATGAAGTATTCCCTTGTGACCAGGGATCTGATAGCAGACTCTACCGAATGTATGGCATTGGCTCACCAGTTTGATGCCCTGGTAATGGTACCCAACTGTGACAAAAATGTTCCCGGACTTCTGATGGCAGCAGCCCGTATCAATGTGCCCACTGTATTTGTATCAGGAGGCCCCATGCTGGCAGGTCACATCCATGGCAAAAAGCGCTCCCTTTCCTCCATGTTTGAGGCGGTGGGTGCCCATGCCGCAGGAAAGATGACTGAGGCAGAGGTCACCGAATACGAAGAAAAGGTTTGCCCTACCTGCGGTTCCTGCTCCGGCATGTACACCGCAAACTCCATGAACTGTCTGACAGAGGCACTGGGCATGGGACTTAGAGGCAACGGCACCATCCCTGCGGTATATTCCGAGAGACTTCGTCTGGCAAAGCGGGCGGGCTATGCAGTCATGGAGCTTTTAAAGCAGGATATCCGTCCCAGAGACATCATGACAAAGGACGCCATCCTCAATGCCCTGACAGTGGACATGGCACTGGGATGCTCCACCAACTCCATGCTTCATCTTCCTGCCATAGCACATGAGATCGGCTTTGATTTTGATATAGCCTTTGCCAATCCCATATCTGAAAAGACACCTAACCTCTGTCATCTGGCACCTGCAGGTCCCACCTACATGGAGGATCTGAATGAGGCAGGCGGCGTGTATGCTGTCATGAAGGAGCTGGCTGACATAGGACTTCTGAATACCGAATGCATGACCGTCACCGGAAAGACCATAGGTGAGAATATCAAAAATGCAGTCAATCTGGATCCTGAGGTTATAAGACCTGTGGACAATCCTTACAGTAAGACCGGAGGACTTGCAGTATTAAAGGGCAACCTGGCACCCGACGGCAGCGTGGTAAAGCGCTCAGCCGTGGTGGAGGAGATGATGGTACACGAAGGTCCTGCCAGGGTATTTGACTGTGAAGAGGATGCCATAGATGCCATCAAGGGCGGCAAGATAGTTGAGGGTGACGTGGTGGTCATCCGCTATGAGGGTCCCAAGGGAGGACCGGGAATGAGAGAGATGCTTAATCCTACCTCCGCCATAGCAGGCATGGGACTTGGCTCCACAGTGGCTCTTATTACAGACGGCAGATTTTCCGGCGCCAGCCGTGGTGCATCCATAGGACATGTATCTCCTGAGGCAGCAGTGGGAGGACCCATTGCGCTGGTAGAAGAGGGTGATATCATTTCCATAGATATACCCAATATGAAGCTGGAACTTAAGGTATCTGATGAGGAGCTTGAAAAGAGGCGTGCAGCCTGGCAGCCCAGAGAGCCAAAGGTCACTACCGGGTATCTGGCGCGTTATGAAAAAATGGTCACATCCGGAAACCGGGGAGCGATCCTCGAACTTAAGTAGAGACATACCGGTGTACACCGGATGCCGGGTTTTTACGGGTAATGAAGTGGGGCAAAAGATATTAGAGAGGAATAAAATGGAAAAATTAAAAGTAGGTATCCTTGGCGGTACCGGAATGGTAGGACAGAGATTCATATCACTTTTGGAGGATCATCCCTGGTTTGAGGTGACCACCATAGCAGCTTCACCCAGAAGCGCCGGGAAAAAGTACGAGGACTGCGTATCAGGCAGATGGAAGATGGACACACCCATCCCCGAGGCAGTAAAGAATATTACGGTAAAAAATGTAAATGAGGTGGAGGCAGTTGCCTCAGAGGTGGACTTTGTTTTCTCCGCCGTGGATATGACCAAGGATGAGATCAAAGCCATAGAAGAGGAATATGCAAAAACCGAGACTCCCGTGGTATCCAACAATTCAGCTCACCGCTGGACACCGGATGTACCCATGGTGGTGCCCGAGATCAACCCGGAGCACATGGAAGTCATAGAGTATCAGAAAAAGAGGCTTGGTACCAGCCGTGGCTTCACTGCCGTAAAGCCCAACTGCTCCATCCAGTCATACACTCCCGTATTAAATGCTTGGAGACAGGCGGGGTACGAGCCCTATGAAGCAGTGGTATCCACCTATCAGGCTATTTCCGGTGCAGGAAAGACCTTTGCAGACTGGCCTGAGATGGAGGGCAATATCATTCCCTATATCGGCGGCGAGGAGGAAAAGAGTGAAAAGGAGCCCCTGCGCATATGGGGTCATATTGAAAACGGCGTTATAGTTCCGGCAGATGATATCAAAATCACCAGCCAGTGCATACGTGTACCCATCTTAAACGGACACACCGCCACAGCCTTTGTAAAGCTTAAGAAAAAGCCCTCAAAGGATGAGCTTATCGACGCCATGACATCCTACAAGGGTCGTCCCCAGGAGCTTAAGCTGCCTTCTGCCCCGGAGCATTTCATCCAGTATCTGACAGAGGATGCCAGACCCCAGGTGCAGCTTGATGTAAACTTTGAGCGTGGCATGGGTGTATCCATAGGAAGACTGAGAGAAGACAGCATATATGACTGGAAGTTTGTGGGTCTTTCCCACAATACCATCCGTGGTGCCGCAGGGGGTGCAGTGCTCTGTGCAGAGCTTTTGACTGCCGAACACTATATTGAGAAAAAATGATCAGGATGAATGCCATGAGAAAATACATATTTAAAAAATTCATCTCCATGATGCTGGCATTAGTGCTTGTGGCAGCATCCGTAAGCTTTTCGGGAACAGAGGCTTTTGCCAAAACATCCTATACGGATGTATCCCTTGGCACCATAGTTACGGTAAAGCTTTCGAGTGCCACGGATACAAAGATGTACAGGTTTACCACCAAGGTGGCAGGGCGCATTTCCATAGATGTGGCTACCACAGCCCAAGGGGATGACTATGCCATAACCACCACCTTAAAGGATGCCGACGGCAGAGTGGTGGTGGATCCCACAAGCGGATCTGCCTACAGCATGCCTTCATATACGGCAGCAGCCGGGGAGACCTTTTATCTCATAGTGGAAAATTCATATCGTGGATATGATACATCCTTTAAGATCACCTTTGGTTTTTCGGACTCTGACAGTTGGGAGACGGAAAATAACGACACCTCGGAAAAGGCGGATGCCCTGTCTGCAGGATTTACCACCTACGGCAGCATATCCAAAAGCTCGGATGTGGATTTTTTCAAATTCAGACTGAAAAAAGCAAAAAAGGTAAAGCTGGTATTTGGCCCCTCAGTCATTGATTCCGAAAGCAGGATGTGGGATGTGGATCTGTATAACGAGGACGGTGACAGCTTGGACTGCTTTAATACGGCTTCCAAAAGCTCAAAGACCGTAAGTCTGAAAAAGGGACTTTACTATATCCGGGTGGCAGGAGAGACCGGCACGGATGAGTCGGGAAACGTGACCACAGCCACCAGCGGTGACTATTACCTTTTGTTTTCCACCTCGGCTCTTTCCATTAAAAAGCCAAAGATCACCCAGGTGAAAATGTACGGAACCGAGTCCTGGCTTTATGACAACTATGCCACTGCCACTGTATCCATTAAAAACGGGGGCAGTGTGGATGGATATACCTTCTGCATCAGCCGCAGTTCCAATATGAAGTCGGGAACCAAAAAGAAAAATTACGACATATCCTCGTCAAATGGCGTGACCGCAAAAAAGATCAGATCCTCCGTCAGGATGGGAATATATCCCAGATATTACGTGAAGGTAAGGGGCTATGTGGAGGATGCCTTTGGCAGCAGGATATACGGTAAGTATTCAAAGATAAAATCAGGAAGTCTTTCATCCAGAGAATATGAAAAGTTAAACTGATGAATGCTCTTGAATAGTTACTGTTAATAGGATTCGGAGGAAAATATAATGTCACTACAGTATGTAAGTACCAGAGATAAAACCAATAAAGTCACGGCATCCCAGGCAATATTGCAGGGACTTTCCCAGGACGGAGGACTTTTTGTCCCCACCGTGATCCCCAAGCTTGAAATAAGCCTTGATACCCTGGCGGGCTATTCCTATCAGAGGGTTGCCTTTGAGGTAATGAAGCTTTTTCTTAATGATTTTACTGATGAAGAGCTTATGTCTTGCATAGATGCGGCTTATGATGACAAATTTGATGATGTATCCATAGCACCCATTAAAAATGAAGCCGGTGTGTATTACCTGGAGCTTTTCCATGGCGCCACCATAGCATTTAAGGATATGGCTCTTTCCATTCTGCCACACCTGATGACCACAGCGGCAAAGAAGAATGACGTAAAAGAGGAGATAGTGATCCTTACGGCAACCTCCGGGGATACGGGAAAGGCGGCTTTGGCAGGCTTTGCAGATGTGCCCGGCACACGCATAATGGTTTTCTATCCCAAGGACGGTGTAAGCCCTATCCAGGAAAAGCAGATGGTGACCCAGAAGGGAGACAACACCAGAGTCATAGCCATCCGGGGCAATTTTGATGAAGCCCAGACCGGAGTGAAAAACATCTTTGGAGATAAGCAGCTTAAGGATGAACTTAAGTCCAGAGGATATATCCTCTCCAGCGCCAATTCCATAAATATAGGGCGGCTGGTGCCCCAGATCTGCTACTATGTCTATGCCTACACCAGACTTTTGGCAGACAATGTGATCAAAAACGGAGACACCATAGATGTGACGGTGCCTACAGGAAACTTCGGCAACATTTTGGCATGCTATTATGCAAAGCAGATGGGACTGCCGGTGGGCAAGCTTGTATGCGCCTCCAATGAAAACAGGGTGCTCTATGATTTCTTCGGTTCGGGAGTGTATGACAAAAACCGTGAGTTTGTGCTGACCACCTCCCCCTCCATGGATATACTCATTTCCAGCAATTTAGAGAGACTCATATATCACATTGCCGGGGATGATGATAAGCAGACGGCTGAATTTATGAGGCTTTTATCAGAAGAGGGAAAATATGAGATAACCCCTGAGATGCAAAAGAGGCTGTCGGATTTTTACGGAGGCTATGCCAATGAAAATGCCACGGCAGAGGAGATAAGCCGTGTATACCATGCCAGCGGATATGTAATTGACACCCATACGGCAGTGGCTTCAGCGGTAAGCTATAAGTACCGTGAAGGCAGCTCGGCAAAAAGCCCCATGGTGATCGCATCCACAGCCAGCCCCTACAAATTCACCAGATATGTCCTTGAGGCTCTCTCCAGAACAGAGGATATCGGCAGGTTAAATGACAAAAGTGACTTAGAGCTTACAAAGAAGCTTGAAGCCATATCCGGGGTGGAGATCCCCAAAGCGGTGCGTGAGCTTTTTGATGCTCCCGTACTTCACGACCGCGTGTGTGATGTGGACAAAATGCCTGATGAGGTCATGGAATTTTTGTCATAGGGATCTCAGATAATTCAGATATTTCTCGGGAAGAGTGATGGCGGTATACACATTGGCATATTCCTTTGGAGTATATTCCAGCACATAGTTTTGAATAAAGTTTTTTTGGATGCCGCAGTCAGTTGCGGCATCTACTGCTTTATTATATGCCACGGCGGCTTCGCTGTCGGTGGAAAATCTGCCAATGAGATATTCGCCGTTTAGGTGGATCCTGGCGGCGTGAACCGGTATGCCGTGCCAGCTTTCCAGCCGGACTCCGTGGTATTTGTTGATGACGATGATATTCTGATGCCTAAAGTCCATCTCGTCCCCGTTGGCAAAGGTGTAATCCCTGCCGCATACCGCAAAGTTTTTGATGCCGTACCTGGCAAGGATCCCGTACTGCATACCGTAGTCGTTGACATACAGATGCCCGTCGTGGACCAGTATACGGTGGGAGCTGTAGTAAAAAAGATCGTCATTGTCGAATTTAAGCTCCCCCACGCCCTCCAGATAATAGGTAAAAAAGCCGGTTCCAAGATAAATGGGGGTCTTTATATATATGCGGTTGTCCCTGAAATTAATAAGGGTGATGGCCTTATCATAGGAAAGCGCCTTAAGATAACTTTTCAGATTTAAAAGAGTGATGTCGGCATTTTCAAAGATGGATACTGCTTCACAGTAGGCGCTGTGTGCCTCCGCCTCTGTGGCAAAGCTTCCCAGACTGATGTGTCTGCCGTTTTTGGTTATGTTGGAGCGGTAGTATATATCTCCGTTTTTTTTCTTTGCAATGTAGACTCCTGCTTTCATGCTCCAATCATAAATGATTTTTTCCCTACAATCAACTTGTTATTTTTCCAAATTTAGATTAGAATAGGTTGGTAAACCGAATAGACAATATCGGATCTTTTGGTGGCAGCATCAGGAGGTTCGAATGAAAAAAATAAGACTGATATTTTTGATATCACTGCTTCTTATCATGACGGCAGTGATGTGTGGCTGTGGAGAAAAGTCCTACTTTAATTCCGTGGAAGAAAAAACGGAAGAAAAAGAGGAGGAAAATTCCGAAAGCCGGAAAGCATCCGGGGATGAGGCTTCATCAGAGGATATGCCCCAAAGGGAAGTTGTGGTAAAGGTATACGTGACGGGAGATGCCACAGCCCGGATAGAGTCAGAGGATGAGGGCGTCACGGTGGTGGCAGAGGAATCCGGGATCACCCAAAGGCAGGAGACCTCGGATACGAAGAGCACCCCGGGACAGACAGCTTCAGATGCCTCATCCGGCATAAAAAATGGTCTGGTGGATATAAATAATGCCACCAAAGAGGAGCTTATGACCCTTTCGGGCATAGGAGCCACCAGAGCCGAAGCAATTATTTCATACAGAAGCGAATCAGGCAGCTTCGGCAGCATAGAGGACATTAAAAAAGTCAGCGGTATCGGGGACGGTACCTACCAAAAGATAAAGGATAAGATTACGATATAAGATGGCAAAGAGAGTTTTAGTTGTAGATGATGAAAAGCTCATAGTCAAGGGCATTCGCTTTTCACTGGAGCAGGACGGCATGGAGGTGGACGTGGCATATGACGGGGAGGAAGCCCTGAAAAAAGCCACGGAGGAATCCTTTGATATCATACTTTTGGACGTGATGCTTCCCAAGCTTACGGGCTTTGAGGTGTGCCAGCAGATCAGGGAGTTTTCAAATGTTCCCATAGTGATGCTCACCGCCAAGGGAGACGACATGGACAAGATCTTGGGCTTAGATTACGGGGCAGACGACTATATCACGAAGCCCTTTAACATATTGGAGGTAAAGGCAAGGATCAAAGCCATCATGCGCAGGACCTCCCCGGAGAGATCGGAGGGGACACACTCCACCACCATAGTAAGCGGCGATCTGACGCTGGATACCGACAGCCGCAGACTTTTGGTAAACGGGAGGGACATAGACCTGACATCCAAGGAATATGACCTTATGCTTTTATTTGTCAAAAACCCGGGTAAGATATATGCCAGGGATGAACTTTTGTCCACAGTCTGGGGATCGGATTATCCCGGTGATGCCAGGACCGTGGATGTACATATCAGACGACTCAGAGAAAAAATAGAACCTAATCCCAGTGAACCCAAGTACATAAGGACACGCTGGGGGGCAGGCTATTACTACCATGAATAAAGCCGGAAGTACACTGCTCACAAAACTTAAAACTCTCAGATTTAGAATCTTTCTTACCATAATGCTCACAGGTCTTTTGCCCGGAATTGCCCTAAGCTTCCTCTTTCTGGCTACCATGAGGGACAGGGGAGTGGCTTCGGATGTATCGGGCATTACCACCCAGGTTCAGCTTTTAAATGATGAGATAATATCCGGGGGATATCTGACTGATCTTAACAGGGACGACGTGCGTCATTCCCTGTCTGCCATTGGAAATGTATACAGCGGCAGGGTCATGGTGATGGATTCCGGACTTCGGGTCATTTACGATACCTATGAGATGTATGAGGGCAGGACCATGGTCTGGGACAATGCCATAAAGTCCCTTTCCGGGAGCACCGAATCCACCTATGATACCAGCAATCACAGCGTTACCGTGACGGTGCCTTTGGCTGACAGCCACACCGGGGAGATCATGGGTGTGATCCTTATTACCAAATCCGCCGAGCTTATGGAGCGAAATCTCACCTACTATCAGAATATCGTGGTCATATCCCTGGTGGCTCTTTTTGCCGTGGTTTTTTACCTGGCACTGATCCTCTCGGGGCGTTTTGTGATGCCCATAAGAAAGGTGAAATTCCAGATCGTGGATATGTCAAAGGGAGTGGGTCCCGGAGTCATGAATGTGCCGGATGTGACGGAGACCATGGAGGTATCCCGGGTGTTCAATCACTATAACCAGCAGATGAAGATGTTAGATGACTCCAGACAGGAATTCGTATCCAATGTGTCCCACGAGCTAAAGACCCCCCTTACCTCCATGAAGGTCCTTTCAGACAGCATCCTGTCCATGGGAGAGGATGCACCGGTGGAGATGTATCGTGAATTTATGACGGATATCGCCGGAGAGATAGAAAGAGAGACGGATATCATAAACGATCTTTTGTCTCTGGTCCGCATGGACAAAAAGGATTCCACCTTAAATATCTCACAGGTCAATGTAAACGAGCTTATGGAGCTTATCATGAAGCGGCTTTCTCCCATTGCAGAGGCTGCCGGGGTGGACATGGTCTTGGAGTCCTTCAGACCGGTTATTGTGGAGCTGGACGAGGTGAAGTTCTCACTGGCTATTTCCAATCTCATAGAAAACGGTATCAAGTACAATGAAGAGGGAGGATGGGTCCATGTGTCCATCAACTCCGACCACAGATACTGCTATATAAGGGTGGAAGACTGCGGTATGGGCATACCTGAGGATGCTTTGGATCATGTGTTTGAAAGGTTTTATCGGGCAGACAAATCCCACTCCCGGGAGATAAACGGCAACGGCTTGGGACTTGCCATAACCATGAGTGCCATAAGGATGCACCAGGGAGAGATAAAGGTGGCATCCACCCTTGGAGAGGGCACCACCTTTGACGTAAGGGTGCCCCTTAAACACATAGATGAGGGGGAGGCTGTGTATGATCATTGATATAAAAAAGCTTGCAGCCATAATCAGTCTTTTCCTTGTGATCCTTTTGATACCGGGCTGTAAAAGTGATGATGAAAGCCGGATCTCGGTGTACTACATAAATGAAAACGGCACCGGTCTGTATCCGGTCTCGGAATCCATAGAAAGCGGTGACACTGACTACATGGTCAGGACTCTTTTTGACAGACTTTCCCAGGTGGTGGAGGATGAGGATTACCACGCACCCATAGTAGGGGATCTGACTGTGGATGATTACACCATAGAAGATGGCAGACTTACCATTACCTTTTCCATGAGCTATATGGATCTGACTCCCACCTCCAAGGCACTGCTTCGGGCATCAGTGGTCTTGACCATGCAGCAGGTGGAGGGCGTGGATGAAGTGGCATTTTACTATGGTGCCAATCCGGTGACGGATGCTGCGGGAGTCCCTTTAGGACCCCAGACCACAGACAGCTTTATCTACGATTACGGTCAGGCTCAAAGCCAGATGGAACAGACCACCTTAAGCCTCTACTACGCTACAGAGGATGGAAACAATATATCCCAGGTGAACCGGAATGTGCACTACAGCATATCCCAGCCCTTGGAGCAGGTGGTGATGCAGTATCTGGCGGAGTCCCCGGGAGTGGAGGGACTTATGTCAGCCATACCTGAGGGCACCAATGTGCTGTCGGTGGTTACCAGTGACGGCACCTGCTATATCACTTTGGATCCCACCTTTTTGAATCTTCCCGAGGGAGAGTCCAGAGAGGTATCCATATACTCCATAGTAAATTCCCTGTGTGCCCTTGACGCGGTGGACCGGGTTCAGATCATAATAGAGGGCACCGGAAATGCGGCTGTGTCTGATGACGCGGTCAGCGGTACCTACAAGAGAAATGACACCATAGTAAAATAAAGGAGACAGATCATGGAAGAGTGCAAAATTAAAAATCTTTATGATTTAAGTGCCACTTTGGCAGGGAAATACTTAAAAAACCTGGAGTATCCCTGGGAGGCGCTTTCCCGAATCAGCGACTGGATAATGGAGATAGGACCCACTTTGGACAGTGAGATCTTTGAGCAGAGGGAGGAAAACATCTGGGTGGCTCGCTCCGCAAAAATATACCCCACCGCAACCCTTATAGGTCCACTTATCATAGGTGAGGATACGGAGGTGAGACCCGGGGCATTTATCCGGGGCAGCGCCATCATAGGATCTGGGTGCGTGATCGGTAATTCCACGGAGATAAAAAACGATATTATTTTTGACCATGTTCAGGTGCCCCATTACAATTATGTGGGGGATTCCATTTTAGGCGCCTATGCCCATATGGGTGCAGGCTCCATCACCTCAAATGTAAAATCGGATAAAACCAACGTGGTGGTAAAATGTGACGGTGAGTGGATAGACACCGACAGGAAAAAATTCGGAGCCATGCTTGGCGACCATGTGGAGGTGGGCTGCAACACCGTTTTAAACCCGGGAACAGTAGTGGGCAGAAATTCCACAATCTATCCCGTATCCATGGTAAGGGGAGTCATTCCCGCAAACTCCATTTACAAAAACAAGTGCGAATTTGAGATTATAGAAAAAACTCAGGACAGGGGTTAACTGCCGGATACATATAGCCGATATATGACATAGATAACTATAGTTATCTGTAGAGTAGGAATTCGGATACAGGGAAGTATACAGGTTTTACGGAGGAAACGAATATGAGTGCAATATCAGGTATCAACAGCGCTCTTGGCGCATACCAGACTACAGCGGCACGGACTTCTGGAAAGTCCGCAGAGAGCAAAAAGGAAGCTTCTGTGGCTACTGATTCATATGAAAAGTCATCATCCACAGGAAGCGAAAAAAAGGCTACTTACTCCATCAATAAGATGAGTGAGACGGATCGCAGTGCTTTGGTGGAAAAAATGAAAGCCGACCAGCAGCACAATCTGGATCAGATGCAGTCTCTGGTCAAAAAGATGTTTGAAGGTCAGGGCAAAAGCTACAGCCTTGCTTTCGAAGATGACAGCATCTGGAAGTTTTTGGCAAGCGGTGAGTTTGAAGTAGATGAGGCGACAAAAGCCCAGGCTCAGGAGGATATCTCCGAGGATGGTTACTGGGGCGTGAAGCAGACCTCCCAGAGGCTTTTCGATTTCGCATCTGCACTGGCAGGTGATGATCCTGAAAAGATGCAGCAGATGCAAAAGGCAATAGAAAAGGGCTTCAAGGAGGCAACCGGTGCATGGGGCAGGGACCTTCCCGAGATCTCATCCCGGACCATGGATGCCACCAACAAGCTTTTTGAGGACTACTACGCATCCAAGTCCGAGGCTTAAAAAAGTCCTGCTATACAGCCATTGATACAGACATTAAAAGGTGGAGCAAATCCACCTTTTTTTTGTTTTCTTTTGCAGCCAAAAGTGTTATTATATACAAAGCGGCGCAGGATCGTTTGCTATAAAAAGACTTTTGATAAAGATAACCAAAAGGAGGCATTTTATGGCTGACAAAAAAACATACAGGATAAAGGACAATGTTACAGTCACAGACGAGGTGCTGGCAATCATAGTGGGACTGGCAGCCACCGAGGTCAAGGGAGTCAGCTCCCTGTCAGGTAATCTCACCAGTGACAATATCACCAAGGCAGGCAAAAACAAGCTGGCAAAGGCTATCAGGATCACCGGCAACGAAGGAGAGAGCCTGTCAGTGTCCGCATCCATCAATATACAGTATGACTTTGTGATCCCCGAGGTGTGCCAGGCGGTACAGGAGAGGGTAAAGCAGAGTGTGGAGAATATGACCGGCATGGGTGTGTCGGCGGTAGACATCAGGATCGCCAGTGTGACAGGCACCGCAGAATAACGGAATTGAATGAACCTTAAAACCATGTGACTGCAAAGCAGATCATCAGCATAACTGAAGAGAGGATACCGGGTGAGGTGTCCTCTTTTTTGCAAAGGAGACTTTTTTATGAATCGACATCAGCTTCGCCAGGAGACCTTTTGCCTGCTTTTTCTTACGGAGTTCCATCCCGGGGATGAAGTGGGAGAGCAGATGAGGCTTTTTATTGAACAGCGAGATATGGGAGACCAGGGGGACTATGTGGAAAAAAAGGTGGCTGACATCATAAGTCACCGAAAGGAAATAGATGAGAGGATAGAAGCCCGTGCCGAAAACTGGAAGCTTTCCCGTATGGGCAGGGTGGAGCAGTCCCTTATCAGGCTTGCGGTATATGAGGTCATCTACGAGGAGCTTCCCCGGGGCATAGCTATTAATGAGGCGGTGGAGCTGGCAAAGGTATATGGACAGGATAACAGCCCCTCTTTTATAAACGGAGTGCTGGCGAGAGTCATTGGCGGGGACGAGCAGGATGGGTAAAAGCATCTACTCCGTATCCCAGCTTAACGGCTATATCAAAAATATGGTGCAGTCGGACTTTCTGCTTTCCCACATAAGTGTGAGAGGAGAAGTATCCAACTACAAGGGAGCCGGCGCCTCCGGTCACATATATTTTACCTTAAAGGATGAGGGAGCCGAGGTTTCCGTTGCCATGTGGAAAAGCAAAAGATCCGGTCTTAAGGGAAATATCAAAAACGGGGATTCGGTCATAGTCACAGGCAATGTGGATGTGTATGCCGTCAGGGGGACTTACCAGATCATAGCCTCTGTGATAGAGCCTGTGGGTATGGGGGAGCTTTTTTTAAAATACGAAAAGCTTAAGGCAGAGCTTTTGGAGCGGGGCATGTTTGATGACATGTACAAAAAGCCCATACCTGAGCATATCACCACACTTGGGGTGGTAACTGCAGCTACGGGAGCGGCTATCCGTGATGTGATACAGATATCCCGGCGCAGGAATCCATATATAAAGATAATCCTGTCCCCTGCTTTGGTTCAGGGTGAAGGGGCAGCGGATTCCATAGCCAAAGCCATAGCCCGGCTGGATGAGGCAGGCTGTGATGTGATGATAGTGGGCAGGGGCGGCGGCTCCATAGAGGATCTGTGGGCATTTAATGAGGAGCAGGTGGCAGAGGCAATATTTCGCGCCAGAACTCCCATCATATCCGCTGTGGGTCATGAGACAGATACCACCATTGCGGACTATGTGGCGGACAGACGGGCACCCACTCCCTCGGCGGCGGCGGAGCTGGCGGTTTTTTCCTATGAGGAATTTGAGGATGAGATAAAGCGGGACGGTCAGAGGCTTATGGACACCATGGACCGCATCCTTGGATACACCCGCATGAGGCTTTCCGCTGACGGGGAAAAGCTTAAAAAATACAGCCCCGAGATGAGGATCGCCACCGTAAAAAGTGAGATCAAAAATATCAGGCTTCGCATGGATAATTCCATGAATGAGGCACTGTCTGCAAACAAAAGACATCTGGCAATACTGGCTGAAAAGATAGACGGCAGATCACCGGCAAAAAAGCTGGCAGGAGGCTATGCCTATGTCAGGGATGAAAAGGGCAGGGGGATAACCTCTGCAGACCAGGTGGCTGTGGGGGATGCAATTACACTTAACGTATCTGACGGCAGGATCTTCGCCGACGTTACTAAGATAGAGAGGTAGAGATTTTGGAGACGACTATCAGAGAGGATTTTGATACCTTAGAGGGCATTATAGATAAGATGGATGCTCCTGAGCTTTCCTTAGAGGAAAGCTTTGGACTGTACGAGGATGGCATGAAGCTTTTAAAGCAGCTTTCCGATCGGATCGACAGGGTAGAGGAGAAGGTAAAAAAGCTTAATGAAGATGGGAGCATGAGTGATCTGGATGAGTGACTATGATATCAGAGGAGAAATATCATACCGTAAGAGCAGGATCGATCGGATATTAAAGGATATGCTTCCGGTGCCCCAGGGGTATGCATCTACGGTGATAGAGGCTATGAATTACAGTGTGGAGGCAGGAGGAAAGCGGCTTCGCCCCATGCTTATGAGCGAGTGCTACCACCTCTTTGCTGACGAGGGGACAGACTATGTGCCGGAGGAGACCTTAAGATCCTACATGGGAGCTATCGAGTGCATCCACACCTATTCACTTGTGCATGACGATCTGCCTGCAATGGATAATGATATGCTGCGCCGGGGCATGCCCACCACCCATGCGAAGTACGGAGAGGCAATTGCCATTTTGGCAGGGGACGGGCTCTTAAACTACGCCATGGAGCTTGTGTCCAGGGCAGTGGCATCCGGCTCTGCCGAGGATATGCCCAGACTTGCCAGAGCCCAGAGGCTGATATTTGACAGATCCGGGATCTATGGCATGATAGGAGGACAGTGTGCGGATGTGGAGGCAGAAGATGGAAAGGGCACCTTGGATGCAGATCTTTTGGGATATATCCACAGGAATAAGACTGCAGCTTTGATCATTGCCTCCATGCTCTCCGGTGCCATCTTAGGCGGAGCAGATGAGGACGATCAGGGAGTGGTGGCTCTCATTGCCATGAGGCTTGGAGTGGCATTTCAGATCAGGGACGACATATTGGATATTGAGGGCAGTGAGGATACATTGGGAAAGCCCATAGGATCGGATGAGAAAAATGACAAGCTCACCTATGTGGCTGTACATGGCATGGAAAAAGCCAGGCAGGATGTGGAGACCATGACCGCAGAGGCACATGATCTTTTGGAGCATCTCCCTGGGGATAAGACCTTTTTGCATGAGCTTTTTGATGAGCTTGTCACCAGAGAAAATTGACAGGTACACCTATATGATACTTGAACAGGTTAAAAAAACCGGTGATATAAAAAATATAGATAAAAAAGATCTGCCCATTTTGGCAGAGGAGATCAGAGAGTTTCTTATAGACACCCTTTCCCATACGGGAGGACATCTGGCATCCAACCTGGGAGCGGTGGAGCTTACCATGGCGCTTCACAGGGTGTTTGATGTGGACAGGGATCGTATCATATGGGATGTGGGACATCAAAGCTACACCCATAAGATCCTTACAGGCAGGCGGGATGACTTTGAGACCCTCAGATCCTACGGCGGGATATCGGGTTTTCCCAGGATCGAGGAAAATCCTGCAGATGCTTTTGGCACAGGCCACGCCTCCACCTCCATTTCCGCAGGACTGGGAATGGTGTCTGCCAGGGATCTTAAGGGTCAGGACTATTCGGTGATATCCGTCATAGGGGACGGCTCTCTGACAGGGGGCATGGTTTATGAGGCAATGAACAATGCCTCCAATCTCAAGACCAATTTCATCATAGTTTTAAATGACAATAATATGTCCATCTCCGCCAATGTGGGGGGCATGCATGACCATTTGGTCAGGGTGCGTACCAGCAGAGGCTATGTACATCTGAAAGAGGGAGTCCAGTCCTTCTTGGAAAAGATACCCTTCATAGGTGAGGGGATGGTGAGATTCATCCGCAGGATCAAAAACGGCATCAAGCAGCTTGTGATCCCGGGGATGATATTTGAGGATCTAAAGATCATGTACATAGGTCCCGTCAGGGGGCACCATATCGAGGATATGGAAAAAGCCTTCAGGCGTGCCAGGGAGTATGAGGGTCCTGTGCTTGTGCACGTTATCACGGAAAAGGGCAGGGGCTTTGTCCCGGCACAGCGCCATCCCAGCAGATTCCACGGTGCGGATCCCTTTGACAAGGAAAAGGGTCTGCCCCTGATCTCAAAAAAGCCTTCCTATACGGATATTTTTTCCACTGTCATGCGGAAAATGGGTGACCGGGATCCCTCTGTGGTGGCTGTTACGGCTGCCATGATGGACGGCACCGGACTGAAACGGTTTCACAATCTTTTCCCCGACAGATTTTTTGATGTGGGGATAGCCGAGGAACACGCAGTTACCTTTGCTGCAGGCATGGCGGTAGGCGGCATGATCCCGGTGGTGGCGGTTTATTCCTCCTTTTTACAAAGGGCATATGACCAGATCCTTCATGATGTGGCACTGCAGAAGCTTCATGTGATCTTTGCGGTGGACCGGGCAGGACTGGTGGGCAGTGACGGCGCCACCCATCAGGGAGTTTTTGATCTGTCCTACCTTACCTCCATTCCCAACATGGTGGTGATGGCTCCCAAAAATAAATACGAGCTTTCCGACATGATGAAGTGGGCGGTGCTTTACAAGGACGGTCCCGTGGCGATCCGCTATCCCAGAGGTGAGGCGTGTGTAGCCTACAGGGATGAGCGGGCGGATATCAAACTGGGCAAATCGGAGCCCATGAAAACCGGCGGTAAGGTGCTTTTATACGCCATAGGCTCCATGGTGGATGTGGCTATGAAGGCAAGAAAGATCCTGTCCGCCTCAGGTATCAGATGTGCCGTTACCAATGCCAGATTTGCCATGCCCCTGGACAAAAACTATCTAAAGGAAGCCGGCGGCAGGTATGATGTGATATACACCTTAGAGGAAAATGTGCGCTCCGGCGGCTTCGGTGAGCATGTGTCGGACTGCCTTTATTCTCTCGGATACACCGGCAGAGTGGGGATAATAAGCGTGCCGGATCGGTTCATAGAACATGGCAACGCTGCGCTTTTAAAAAAGAAGCTGGGGCTTGACCCCGAGGGGGTGGCAATGCGTATCAAAAAGGAAGTAAAAAGTGTCAGATAACAAACCAAAAAAAGAGAGACTGGATATACTTTTGACAGACTTGGGACTGGCTCCCAGCAGGGAGCGTGCCAAAGCCCTTATCATGGAGGGGATAGTCTATGTGGACGGTGTCCGGGAGGACAAGGCAGGGACAAAGGTTTTAACTTCTGCCCCCATAGAGGTAAGGGGCAGCGCCATGGAGTTTGTCAGCCGTGGAGGCTATAAGCTTAAAAAAGCCATGGAGGAGTTTCCCATAGACCTTAAGGATGCCATCTGTATGGATATAGGAGCATCCACCGGAGGCTTTACGGACTGTATGCTGAAAGCCGGGGCGAAAAAGGTATACTCCGTGGATGTGGGCACAAACCAGCTTGATTACCGCCTGAGGATAGATGAGCGGGTGGTGTGTATGGAAAAGACCAATGCCAGGTATCTGACACCGGAGGATATAGAGGACGTGCCGGATTTTGTATCCTGTGATGTGTCCTTCATATCATTGGGACTTATGCTTCCTGTTATAAATTCCCTGCTTAGTCCCGCAGGCAGCGGGGTCTGCCTTATAAAGCCCCAGTTTGAGGCGGGACGACAGCAGGTGGGGAAAAACGGTGTGGTAAGAGACCCGAAGGTTCACCGTCAGGTCATAGACAAGGTCATGGGATATGCCACAGACTCCGGTCTTGTCCCCATGGGACTTTCCTATTCTCCCATTAAGGGACCCAAGGGCAATATCGAATATCTTTTGTATTTTAAAAAGAGTGAAGAAAAGGAAAGTGAAATTGACCTTAAGATCATAGATGAGGTGGTGGATGAGGCTCACAGAGTTTTGTAAATCACTTGTAAAATTTAGCACATTAAAGTATAGTAACTATATACTTTTAATGATCGTGGAGAGAATATATGTTGTCAACAGCTTTTGACTGGAATCTGGATCTGGATTTCTGTGCTCTGTTTTTTATATCCATACTGATGGTGTTTTTGCTGAGGCGGCAGATACTGCCCCTGAGGCAGAATATTATATTTCTGGAGCTTATGGGTTGCCATATACTTTTGGCATTGGCGGATATCATGGCATCCATCATGCTTTCCTTTCCCGGGGTGTATCCCATATCCATGCTTTATATGGTTAATATGGTTTATTATTCCCTGAGGATCCTTTCCGCCGGATTCTTTCTTATGTTCGTGCTGGCTGTAAGCGGACAGATGTACAGATCCTCCGTAAGGCTCATGTTGCTTTTGATGTGGCCCATTGTGGCAATGCTTGTTTTGATCGCTACGGCTCCCTTAAATCATTTTGTGTTTTATATAGATGAATTCGGAGAGTTTTATTACGGGGATGGCAGGATGCTTATTTACGGCGTAAGCATTGCCTATTATGCCATGGCTTTTATCCATGTCTATGAAAGGAGAAAAAAGCTAAAGCGCATATCCCGGTGGTCGGTGTATTTCTTTACCATGTTTACAGGGATCGGCGCCACCATGCAGCAGTTTGTCACACCCCATACCCAGACCCTTTCTCTGGGAGTTACGGCAGGACTTCTTATCATGTGCTTATCCGAGGAGAATCCTGATGTATTCAGGGACCGGATCACATCCATTTTCGACGCGGACGGACTGGAGCTTTTGTACAAGGAGTA
The DNA here is from genome assembly GCA_946630825.1 of uncultured Lachnospiraceae bacterium. Classification (GTDB taxonomy): domain Bacteria; phylum Bacillota; class Clostridia; order Lachnospirales; family Lachnospiraceae; genus JAILEN01. The sequence continues at coordinate 16,337 of CAMOZG010000004.1, read as the reverse complement.
CCTTCACTACGGCAGGTATCACCGGGTGGGGGTCATGGCATTTGAAAGCTATCAGGAGGTGAGGTCCACCTACGGTGACGAGGTGATGAACGTCTTTTTGGAAAAGGTGGGGACCCACATACGGCTGGCATTTCCAAAGGACAATATTTTCTACATCCACAACGGACGTTTCCTCTTTTTGGACGAAGGTGATGATATAGATGCAGCCAGGAGGACGGCTTCGGAATTTTTCAAAAATCCCGTTAGGACCAGCAAGGGTGATATCATGCTTACCCCCTGCTTTGCCACCTTTGATTCCAAGCTACGTCCCGGATCCTATGAGGCAATGAGGGATGCCATGCTGTTAGGGCTTAAGGAGGCATTGAAGCAGGGAGACGGAGCCTCGGTGGAGGTGACCCAGGAGATGCTGGACGAGGCGGTACATAATTTAGAGATCGAGGAGGCGCTGGATCGGGCTATAGCGGGAGACGGACTTGAGATATTTTTCCAGCCCATTTATGATACCAGAAAAAAGCGGATATCCTCGGCAGAGGTACTGGTGCGTATCAGGGATGAGAAGCTGGGGCTTCTGATGCCGGATCAGTTCATAGACAAGGCGGAAGAAAACGGGGCCATACTGGCGCTGGGTCAGAGGGTCTTTGAAAAGACCTGCGAATTTATCAGGGATCACGACCTGGATGAATTGGGACTTGATTATATAGAGGTGAATCTGTCACCGGTACAGTGCATGAGAGAGCAGCTTGCCTATGAATTCAGGGAGATAGTGGAAAAATATGGCGTGGATTATTCCAGGATAAACTTAGAGATCACCGAGACGGATTCCACGGATTCCACCGTGGCAAAGGAAAATATGGAGGCTCTCATGTCCAGCGGCATCAGCTTTTCATTGGACGACTACGGCACCGGTTTTTCAAATCTGGTGAATGTAATGAATCTGCCGCTTCATATAGTAAAGATAGACAAGTCCATAGTATGGGCATATTTCAACGAAGGCAACACCACACTTTTGCATGTGCTCTCCATCTTTAAGGAAAGCGAAAAAGAGATAGTCTGCGAGGGTGTGGAGACCCTGGAGATGGCACAGGAGCTTTCAAAGTTAGGGTGCGATCACGAACAGGGCTTTTATTTTTCAAAGCCCATACCCAGGGAGGAGTTTTTGGATTATCTTAAGGAATTTGATGAGGTAGTGTAGAAAGGAAATAAGATGCAGCTTAATGGATCACAGATCGTATTAGAGGTACTTAAGGAACAGGGAGTGGATACGGTGTTCGGCTATCCCGGAGGCGCCATATTAAACCTGTATGATGAACTGTACAGACAAAAGGATCACATCCACCATGTACTGACTTCCCATGAGCAGGGAGCTGCCCATGCAGCCGACGGATATGCCAGAAGCACAGGCAGGGTGGGAGTGTGCTTTGCCACCTCGGGACCGGGAGCAACCAATCTGGTTACGGGTATAGGTACGGCATACATGGACTCTGTTCCCATGGTGGCGATCACCTGCAACGTGGGTGTGTCCCTTCTGGGAAAGGACAGCTTTCAGGAGATAGATATAGCAGGCATAACCACCCCCATCACCAAGCACAATTTCATAGTAAAGGATGTGACGGTGCTGGCGGATACACTTCGCAGGGCTTTTCGCATAGCAAAAAAGGGGAGACCCGGACCTGTGCTTGTGGATATTACAAAGGATGTGACCTCGGCAAAATGCTTCTATGAGAAAAAGGAGGCAGTGGTGGTGGAGCCTGAGACCTCCGGCATCACAGATTCCGATCTGGAAAATGCCGCCCATCTGATACAAAAGGCAAAAAAGCCCTTTATATTTGTGGGTGGAGGAGCCCGGATAAGCGGGGCAGATGCTGAGGTTAAAGAGTTGGCCAAGCTTTTGGATGCCCCGGTGTGCGACACCCTCATGGGTAAGGGATGCTTCCCCGGTACGGATCCAAGATATACAGGTATGCTGGGAATGCACGGCACAAAGGTCTCAAACCTGGGAGTCAGTGACTGCGACCTGCTTTTGGCGTTGGGCACCAGATTTTCCGACAGGATACTGGGAAATCCCAAAAAGTTTGCCCAGCATGCAAAGATAGTTCACATAGACGTGGATCCGGCGGAGATAAATAAAAATGTGGTGGCTGATGCATCAGTGATAGGGGACGTAAAAGAGGTGCTGCACCGGCTTTTGCCTCTTCTTTCAAAGCAGGATCACAGTGAGTGGATGAGCCATATAGGCTCCCTTAAGGAGACTCTTCCCATAAAGTATGAGCCGGGCTTTACGGGACCCTACATAGTGGAGGATATCTACAAAAAGACCGGTGGGGATGCCATCATAGTCACCGAGGTGGGACAGCACCAGATGTGGGCAGCCCAGTATTTTAAATACAACGGCACCAGACAGCTTTTATCCAGCGGAGGCTTGGGCACCATGGGTTACGGCTTGGGTGCGGCAATAGGTGCGGCAGTGGGAAATCCCAAAAAGAGGGTCATAAATATTGCCGGTGACGGATGCTTTCGCATGAATATGAATGAGCTTATTACCGCTTCGAGAGAGAAGCTGCCCATAATAGAGGTTATAATCAATAACGGCGTACTGGGAATGGTGCGGCAGTGGCAGGATCTTTTCTACGAGGAGAGGTATTCGGAGACTACCTTGTACGGTCAGGTGGACTATGTGAAGCTGGCTGAGTCAATGGGAGTAAAGGGCTACTGCGTGGGCACGGAGGCAGAGTTTGACAAGGCATTGGATGAGGCTCTTTCTTTATCCACACCGGTGCTTATAGACGCCCATATTGATTCTGATGACAAGGTGTGGCCCATGGTGGCACCGGGAGCGCCCATCCGTGAGTGCTTTGACGATTCAGACTTAAAAAAATGATTAGAAATAAGGAGAGAGACGACATGAAATATTTCGGGACTGATGGATTTCGGGGAGAAGCAGGGAAGGTTTTGACAGCAGACCATGCATACAGGATAGGCAGGTATTTGGGCTGGTACTTTGGCAGGGAGCACAAAGGGCGTATCGTAGTGGGAAAGGACACCAGACGTTCCAGCTACACCTTTGAATATGCCATAGTGGCAGGCATCATAGCCTCTGGCTCCAATGCCTATATTTTGCATGTGACCACCACTCCAAGTGTGGCATATGTGGTACGTACCGAGGACTTTGACTGCGGAGTGATGATATCCGCCAGTCACAATCCCTACCACGACAACGGGATAAAGCTGATGGATAAAAACGGCCACAAGATGGATGCCCATGTGGAGGAGGAGATAGAAAAGTACATAGACAATGAATTGGACGAGCTGCCCTTTGCCACGGGAGAGGATATTGGTGTGGCATATGACCATGCCATAGGCAGAAACCGTTATATCGGATATCTGATCTCTCTGGCGACCAGATCCTATGACGGAAAGCGGATAGGTCTGGACTGCTCCAACGGCTCCGCCTTTATGATAGCAAAGTCTGTATTTGACGCTTTGGGAGCAAAGACCTATGTAATAGGCAATGAACCCAACGGACTTAATATCAACAGGGAGTGCGGATCCACCCATATAGAGACCCTGCAAAATCTGGTGCGCCAAAAGGAGCTGGACGCAGGCTTTGCCTTTGACGGGGATGCAGACAGGTGCATAGCCATAGACGACAAGGGAGATATAATTGACGGAGATTATATTATCTACATCTGCGGCAGATATTTAAAAAAGCGGGGAAAGCTGGACGGCAACCATGTGGTGACTACGGTCATGGCAAACCTGGGACTTTTTAAGGCTTTGGATAAATCCGGTATCGAATATGATGTTACCACCGTGGGGGATAAATACGTGAATGAGTCCATGGTGAAAAACGGCTACGTGCTGGGAGGAGAGCAGAGCGGACACATCATATTTAAGCGCCATGCCACCACCGGTGACGGAGTGCTTACCGCCATCATGCTGATGGAGGTAATGATGGAGGAAAAGACAAGCCTTTCGGAGCTGTCCTCAGGAATGAAAAAATACCCCCAGCTTTTGAAAAATGTCAAGGTCTCAGACCGCAGTGCCGCCATGGAAAATGAGGCGGTACAAAAAGAGTGCGAGGCAATAGCAGGCGAGCTTGGGGATGACGGACGGATCCTCCTCAGGGAAAGCGGCACTGAGCCTGTGATCCGGGTCATGGTGGAGGCTGGTACTGACGAGCTTTGCAAAAAGTATGTGGATCGCATGGTAAGCGTATTGACAAACAGCGGTCTGTAAGCCATAATTTAAAAGTTGCTTTTAAATTATGCCGTGTGTTCGAAACCATCCACACGGCGAGGGGTCACCCTCACACAAAAAAACTAAGGAGAACTGAATAATGAGGAAAAAAAACAGCGTATTGTACCTGACCCAGGCTGCCATGATCGCAGCCATCTATGTGGTCATCACCTGGTATGTAAATGCCTTCAACCTGGCAAACGGAGCCATACAGCTTCGGCTGTCGGAGGCTCTTACCATCCTTCCGGTATTTACACCCGCGGCTATCCCCGGACTTTTTCTGGGATGCCTTTTGTCAAACACCCTTACGGGCTGTGTCATCTGGGATATAGTATTCGGAAGTATAGCCACACTTTTGGGAGCAGTGGGTACCTGGTGGCTCAGATCCACTAAATTCATCTACACCCTGCCGCCGGTGATCGCAAATATGTTTATAGTACCGGCAGTGCTGAAATACGCTTACGGGCTGGGGGATTCCTACTGGTATCTGGTACTTACAGTTGGGATCGGAGAAGTATTAAGCGTATGTGTATTTGGATATTTGCTTAAGAATGTACTGGAAAAGTCCAAGAATGTGATCTTTAAGCAGGAAGCATAAGAAACTGTTATTATTCAGAACCAAGGCAATTTTTGATAAAGACCATATGAAATGCTTGCATTTCAATATGGTCTTTATCAAAAATTTCTTTGGCGAGAAGCCACAGCGAGAAGAAGCGAAGCGGATTCGAGCTGGGTTCTGAATAGCTATGGGGGATTCTGCATATAAAGGAGTGAATTATATGAAAGAAATTACAGCAGTTATTCAATCGGTTTTAGAGGATGCCTTTTCTGATGCAGGCTATGATCCCGCGCTTGCAAGGGTGTCGATATCAGACAGACCGGATCTTTGCGAATACCAGTGCAACGGAGCCCTGGCAGCAGCCAAGACCTATAAGAAAAATCCCTTTGATATAGCAGAGGCTGTTATAGAGCGTATCGCTTCAAACCCCATGTTTGAAAAGGCTGAGGCAGTGCGTCCCGGCTTTATAAATCTGATCCTTTCTCCTGAAAAAAAAGCTGAGTATATCAGGCAGATGGCAGATGATCCCAGATTCGGCTATGATGAGGTGGAGGATAAAAAGACCATAATCATAGACTACGGCGGAGCAAATGTGGCAAAGCCCCTTCATGTGGGTCATTTAAGGTCCGCAGTTATCGGAGAAAGCTTAAAGCGGATAAAGCGTTATGCCGGAGATAAGGTCATAGGTGATGTGCACCTGGGAGACTGGGGGCTTCAGATGGGGCTTATAATAACAGAACTCCATGAAAGACAGCCTGACCTTTGCTATTTTGATGAAAACTATGAGGGGGAATACCCCGAAGAGCCTCCCTTTACCATATCGGAGTTAGAGGAGATATATCCCACGGCATCAGGAAAGTCCAAGGAGGATGAAGCCTATAAGGCAGCCGCCATGCAGGCAACCTATGAACTGCAGCACGGGCGCAGGGGCTATCAGGCGATCCTTTCCCACATCATGAATGTGTCCGTAACCGATCTGAAGAAAAACTACGACTCCCTGGGAGTGACCTTTGACCTGTGGAAGGGAGAGTCGGATGCGGATCCTTACATTCCCGATATGGTGGAAAAAATGAAGGCTGATGGCTTTGCCCATGAAAGCGAGGGAGCTTTGGTGGTGGACGTGGCTGAGGAGGGCGATACAAAGGAGATCCCTCCCTGCATGATCTTAAAATCAGACGGTGCAGCCCTTTATGACACTACTGATCTGGCAACTTTGGTGTGGCGCGAGCAGGACTACCACCCGGATGAGGTTTATTATGTGGTGGATAAGCGTCAGGAGCTTCACTTTGTCCAGGTATTCAGATGCGCAAAAAAGACAGGCATAGTGCCTGAGAGCATGGGGCTTTATTTCATAGGCTTCGGCACCATGAACGGCAAGGACGGCAAGCCCTTTAAGACCAGGGACGGAGGCGTGATGCGCCTTGAAGATCTGGTGTCTGACATAGGGGAGGCAATGTATAAAAAGATCATGGAAAATGAGACCATGGATGAATCCGTGGCAGGTGAGGTGTCACGGATGGTGGGGCTTTCTGCCTTAAAATACGGGGATCTGTCAAACCAGGCATCCAAGGATTATGTCTTTGACATAGACAGATTTACTTCCTTTGAAGGAAATACCGGACCCTACATCCTCTATACCATGGTAAGGATCAAGTCCATTTTGAAAAAATATGTGGATGCGGGAAATGAGCTTATGGCACTTAAGGGAGAGGACATCCTGCCTCCCGAAAATGAAAGCCAGGGGACTTTGTGCAACGTGCTTATGAGGTACAATGCCGCCATGGCAGGAGCATACAGGGAAAATGCACCCCACAGGATCTGCGCCTATGTATATGAGCTGTCCAATGCATTCAATCATTTTTATCATGAAAACCGTATCCTTTCCGAAGAGGATGATAAAAAGAAGAAAAGCTACATAGCCGAGCTTCAGCTTGTGCTGGCGGTATTAAACCAGTGTATAGATCTTTTGGGCTTCGAGGCTCCGGAGCAGATGTGACGTGATTTTTTATTTGTAGAGAGGCTTCAAGAGGAGTATAATAAACTCTATGGAGATGGGGAAGAGAAAAAAAGAAGCAGTGCTTTCCATAATTGACTTGCTTGTGGTTGTTTTTCTGTTGAGCTGCATGGTGGGATTTATCCTGTCAGCCCGCTCATATGATCTTTCCTACCCTGTTGCGGACGGATGGATGGTATCGGTTACGGGAGAGGGTACATCCTCTACAGAGGAGAATGTGGATCTGCGTACATATCGTTTTCCGTTGGGTACGGGCAGCATATCCGAGGCGGAGTTTACCCGGCTCATTCCTGCATCCATGCTGGATTCCGCCACCCTTCGTATATATTCCATGATATCTGACATAGAGGTCAGACTGGGTAACCGTGTCGTATTTAACAGCCAAAAGGACAATGACAGATTTCTGGAGATGAGCCGTGGATATACCTTTGTGGAACTGCCTCACTGTGACAAAAGCGAGGTGCTGAGTATCCGGTTTCTGGCTACTGATGACAGGGGACTGGCACTTGTTCCCAATATCGAACTTACGGATTCAGGCAAGGCCTATCCTTTTTTCGTACATGAGAGATGGTTTTCTGTTATCATCAGCTTTTTTATGTTTGTATTCGGACTGGTGGTGACCATACTTTCAGTGGTATTTGTCAGACTCAATGATGATTACAAGAGGCTTATGCACATAGGCCTCTTTTCTGTGTTTGCAGGGATATGGCTTATGTCCATGGAGGACGTGCTGCTTTTGTTCGGGATAAGCGCCGACAGAAGCTCCGGCGCCGGGTATCTTGCCATATCCATGGCTTTTCTGCCCCTTTTGTCTTTGGATCTTTTGAGCAGAAAGAATATGTCCAAAAAGGATGAAAAGCTGGTGATATTTGTCATCAGGATCAATATGCTCACCGCCTTTTTTACGGCATGTCTGCACTTTAGTGGACTTATAAGCTATGTGGTGTCGGTGCCGCTCATACATACAGTCATTATCATAGACTGTATCATACTTGTCTTTGCGGGAGCCGGAAGCATAAAGGATATGGAGCTGGACGAGAGGATATATCACTACGGCATGATATATATAGTGATCATGGGCTTTGGCTACATAGCCCTGTATGATCTGCGGGTCTATGCCAGGGTCATACCCATGAGATATAATGAGAGCTGGTTCCCGGTGGTGGTCTTTTCCTTTATTATCGTGCTGATCATTGGCTACCTGGTGCATCTTTACGGCATGCTCCTTAATCAGGCGGAGGAAGAGGTTCTTACCAGATTGGCATACAATGATGCCCTGACAGGACTTTATAACCGTGTCAAGGCAGAGGAGGAATTCAAAAGACTTGATGCCTCGGATGAGGCATACGCCTTTGTAAATCTGGATCTGAATGGTCTGAAAAAAGTAAACGACAAGCTGGGACATGCCAGAGGAGACGAATTTATATCCACCTTCGGAGACATCTTAAAAGAGGTCTTTTCCAAAGCGGGAAGCTGCATCAGGATGGGTGGCGACGAGTTTTTGGTCATCATTAAAGAGGGGTTTGTGGATCAGACAGATGAGCTCATAGCCCGGCTTTTGGAATGTGAAAAAAGGGAATCAAAGAATACTTCCTTTGACATAGATTCTTCCTATGGAGTGAGCAAGAGCTCTGAGATGGTGCATCCCGTGGCAGAACAGCTTTTTTCCTTAGCGGATGAAAGGATGTATGCCCAAAAGATCGCCAGCAAAAAGGGCAGAGAGGACTGAGGCTATGGGAAAGGGTTACAGATATATAATTATAGGTACCACCGTTGTCCTTGCGATACTGATCCTCTTTTTCGGAGTTTTGCTTCGGAATGATGATATACCAAGAGTGGATTTCAATGACGGCTGGGATATAGAGATCGACGGCAAGGTCACCCGGAATACGAATCTGGAGGAGTATGTATTTCCCCATATTTTAAACCGTGGGGATGAGATGGTGATGACAAGGACCTATCCCCGGGAGGTGAATTACAGATCCTCCTTTGGGATCTTAGTGTATCTTACCGCGGTGGATGTGTATTTAGATGGCAGGCAGATCTACTCCTATGGTCACGGGATAAAGGATTCCGGCAAAATGGTGGGAAGCGGCTACCATTTTGTAAATGTGCCGGAGGGCTCCGGCGGCAAGGAGATAAAAATAGTCCTGGATGTGGCGGAGGACAGTGCTTTTTCAAGCATACCCGCAACCTATATAGTACCGGCGGATGATGCCATGATCTCCTTTGCCAGGGATCATATGATGCTCATTTTTATCAGCGTGTTTTTATACGTGCTGGGTGGAGTTCTTATGATCGGGGCAGTCATAGGAGTGATAATGAAAAACGGCTTCAGGCAGGTGACCTGGGTGGGGAGTTTTTCCTTTTTAGTGGGAATATGGTCCATGTGCACCTCCAAGGTGATACAGGTTTTTTCGGCAAATCTATCTGCCAATGCCACATTGGAGTATCTGTCACTGTTTTTGGCGATCATTCCCCTGCTTTTGCAGATGTATTATCAGATGGGGGAGGACAAGCTTTGGAAAAAAGCCGTGCTTATGATAAATGTGGCAGTGATCTCCGTCTACTGTGTGGTGGCGACTGTTTTGCATGTCACAAATAAGGCTCACTATTGCAAGACCCTGCCGGTTTTCCATATCATAATGGGGATATCAGTAGTGATGATCTTTGTGGTTTCCGTAAAGCCCTTGAATAAGATGAATGTGTCAGACCGGGTGATGTATATAGGGTTTATGTTACTCTTTGTGCTGGGGCTTGTGGATATGACAAGATTCTTAGTGCAAAAATACCTCCTGACCAACAACCAGAATCTGTCAGAGTCCTTGCTGCCGATGGGAGCGCTTATATTTATAATCTTTTTGATCATAAGCTATATGATCTATACCTACAGCAACATAGTGGAGGAGACCGGAAGAAAGACCCTGGAGAGGCTGGCATATCAGGATGCCCTGACGGGACTTTCAAACCGTGCCAGATGCGAGGCAATATTTGAAAAGCTTGACGAAGGTGACAGAAATTATCTCATAGTAAATATGGATCTAAACGGTCTTAAAAAGACCAATGACACCTATGGACACCAGATGGGAGACACCCTGCTTCGAGCCTTTGCGGAGAATATGAAAAAAGCCTTTGGGGATCGGTACTCCCTTATCAGAATGGGTGGCGACGAATTTGTGGTGGTGGCAAATGATAAGGATCGTGATGATGTGGAGCTTTGCTTAAAGAGGCTGGAAAAATTCAACGAGGCATCATCTCTCGACTATCCCTTTGATGTGGCTTCTGCCTGGGGCATGGCTGACTCACAGGAGGTGGAAAGCTGGGATGCTGAGGCAGTTTATCGGCTGGCAGACAAAAGGATGTATGACATGAAGGTAGCCATGAAGCATGAGAGATAATAAATGATTACTTTGATCACAGGCGGTGCAGACAGCGGCAAAAGTGAATACGCGGAAGAACTTCTCATGAGGGAATCCGGGGGTGCCAAAAGGATATACATGGCTACCATGAAGCGGGAAGCCGCTGCCATGGAAAGGATCGAGCGTCATATAAAAAGACGGGCGGGCAGGGGCTTTTTTACGGTAGAATGTGGTGACGCCCCGAAACTTGCCGCTCCCGAGGGAGAGGCTTTTTTACTGTTTGAGGATGTGCCGAATTTCGTGGCAAATGTCATGTTTGGCAGTGAAAAGGAAGACTTTTTCAATAGGATATGCAATGAGCTTGATGCCCTTATGGAGGGCGGCTGCCATATCTATTTTGTGACGGGTGACATAGCTTCATCCGGGGGAAATTACGGAAAGCTTACGCTGGAGTATATGAGACTTTTGGGACGGGTGCAGCAGTATCTGGGACGAAAGTCGGACAGGGTGATAGAGGTTGTGGCAGGGATACCCTGCATCATAAAGGAAAGGACGAAATATGATAGCAATAGCGGCAGCAGATAAAAACTGGGGGATCGGAAACAAGGGAAAGCTTCTGGTGAGCATACCGGAGGATATGAAGTTTTTCAGAAGTACCACCATGGGAAAGACCGTTATCATGGGGCGAAAGACCTTGGAGAGCCTGCCCGGTGGCAGACCCCTTAAGGATAGAAACAATATAGTTCTTACAAAAAATAAGGGTTATGTCTGTGATGGGGCGACGGTGGTCCACAGTGTGGAGGAGCTTTTAGAGGTTATAAAGGATGTGCCCGGGGATGAGGTCTTTGTCATTGGAGGGGGAAGTATCTACCGTGAGCTTTTGCCCCATTGTGATAAGGCATATATCACCAGACTTGATTTTGTCTACGAGGCAGATACCTATTTTCCCAATCTGGATGAGGATGAAAGCTGGGAACTCATTTCCGAGGGGGAGGAAGCTTTTTACTATGATCTGATCTATAATTTCTGTGTGTACGGTCGCAGAGGATGAGGGTGGCTGTACCCTTGAATATAAGCTTTAATTTTTGTATAATTAGGGGAAATTCCAAAATTGATGGGAGCATAATATGGATATAGCAGGAAAAAAGCTGATAGTAAAGGCTCTGATGGAGGAGGGGGTAGATAAGGTATTTGCCTATCCCGGCGGTATGATAGTGGATATCATGGACGAGCTTTATCAGAAAGCCGATATAGAACTCATACTTGCCCGTCATGAGCAGGCGCTGGTGCATGAAGCCGAGGGCTATGCCAGAGCTACGGGAAAGACAGGGGTGTGCTTGGTGACCTCCGGTCCGGGGGCTACAAACACCATCACTGCCATAGCGGATGCCCATTATGACAGTGTGCCTCTGGTGGTGATCACAGGACAGGTGGCTCAGGATCTCATAGGAAATGACGCCTTTCAGGAGGTGGATATAGTCGGCATGACCAGATCCATCACCAAGTACGGAGTTACTGTCCGGGACAGAAAGTCTCTTGGCAGGATCCTGAAAATGGCTTTTGTCATTGCGTCTACGGGAAAGCCTGGACCTGTGCTTATAGATATTCCAAAGGATATACAGCAGGCAGCCGGACCCGGGGAGTACCCTGATCAGGTTTCCATCAGGGGATATAAGCCCAATGAATCTGTGCATATCGGACAGCTTAAAAAAGCCTATAAGCTTTTAAAGAGCGCCAAACACCCCATGATACTGGCAGGTGGCGGAGTCAGGATCTCCGGCGCAGAGGATAAGCTTTTGGAATTTGCCCACAGGATGAATATCCCGGTGGCAACCACCATTATGGGAAAGGGTGTCATCCCCGAGGATGATCCGCTGTATGTGGGAAATTCGGGAATGCACGGCAGATATGCTGCCAACATGGCAATAATGGAATGTGACGTGCTTTTTTCCATAGGAACCAGATTTAATGACAGGATCACGGGAGATCTGAATGAATTTGCTCCCAAGGCAAGGATCATCCATGTGGATGTGGAGACCGCCTCTATTTCCAGAAATGTGGTGGTGGATATCCCGGTGGTCTCTGATGCGGCACTGGCACTTGAAAAGCTGGTGGAGTGGGCTGAGCCCATGAAGACAGATAAGTGGAGAACCATCATAGCAGACTGGGAAAAAGAACATCCCCTGTCCATGAAAAAGCCTGCCTACGGAGTGTCTCCCCAGCAGGTGTGTGAGGCCATAAGCGATACATTTTCCGGTGCACTTTTTGTAACGGATGTGGGGCAGCATCAGATGTGGGCTACCCAGTATATAAAGCTTAACTCCGATTCCAGACTCATTACAAGCGGGGGTCTTGGCACCATGGGATTTGGATTTCCGGCAGCCATAGGGGCAAAGATCGGTGCTCCCGAAAGAGATGTGGTCTGTATCACCGGAGACGGGGGCATGCAGATGAATATGCAGGAGATGGCTACAGCCATGTGCCACGGCATCAAGACCGTCACCTGTATTTTCAACAATGAATACCTGGGAATGGTTCGCCAGATGCAGCAGATGTTTTTCGGAAAGCGCTACGGCATTACATCCCTGAGAAAGCAGTCCACCTGGCGGGACACATCAAAGGATGTGACCAATCGCGAGAGCCAATATGTGCCCGACTTTATGAAGTGGGCTGATGCTTATGGCGCTCTTGGAATCCGGGTAACTGAGGAGTCAGAGATACTCCCCGCCTTAACTCAGGCGAAAGCCAGCGACCTTCCCGTGGTGATCGAATTTACCATCCCCCCTGAGGAGGTAGTCCTCCCCATGGTCCAGGGCGGCAAGGCAATGAGCGAGATGATACTATGATATTATTTTAGATTAATACTGAGCGGTGTGTATGTGACTTTGGTTTTACGCAGAGTCAGCGGAGCGTTCCGAATACACTGCGTATGTCCGTTGGACTCACGACTTTAGGAGTGAGGACTTTACGGACATTCGCCGGGATGAGGTTGAGCGGAGACTGACCAAGTAAAATCAATGTCACATAACCACCGCGGATTATGCGATTATGCAATAGAGGAAAAAACATGGGCAAAGTAAAAAAAAGATGGATAGCACTTTACGTGGAAAACGAGGTAGGAGTCCTGGCAAAAGTCGCCGGTCTCTTCTCCGGCAAAAGCTACAACCTCTCCAGCCTCACAGTAGGCACCACGGAGCATGAGGACATATCCCGCATGACCATTGGCGTCACCTCCGACGACATCACCTTTGAGCAGATCAAAAAACAGCTCAACACAATGGTGGAGGTGATCAAGGTGGTGGATCTGACGGATATGCCCATTCACATGAAGGAAGTGCTTTTCGCCAAGCTGAAAAGAATAACCGCCGAGGAAAAAGCCGAAGCCTTTCGTATAGCTGAAACCTACGGCATCACCGTGATCGACATAGACCGGGATGCGGTCCTTTTGGAAAGCACCCTGACGGAGAGACGAAACGACGAGCTTTGCGCCCTGCTTCGGGCAACCTTTTCGCATATCGACATAGTAAGGGGCGGTGCGGTGGCTGTAGAGGGACTGTCCACCTCATGCAGATAGGCAGATAGGAAACCTATGAGAAAAAATGTTACAGCGGTAGTGACGGCAGTATTAGTGGCTTTCGCCGGGATATCCCTTCCCGGTGCTTTTGGCATGCAAAGCCTTGCATCCTCAGTCTCGGAGCTTAAGCAGAAACAGGATGAGACCCAAAAAAAGCTGGATGCAAATGAGGATAAGAGGGATGAAAAGGCAGAGGAGCTTCAGGATCTGAAGGATGAAGCAAAGGAGATCGAGGGAAGCTTAAACGAGCTTAATACACAGCTTTCTGCCATAGACGAAAAAATTTCCTCTGCCAATGAGGATATAAATGAATCCCAGCAGGAGATAGATAAGCTTCAAAGCCGGATGGATGAGCTGGAAAAAAAGCAGGCGGAGCGCTTCGAGATCATGAAGCAGCACATTGTTTTTTTCTATGAGAATAAGAACCAGATGGACGTGACGGCACTGCTTTTAAAGAGCCGGTCCTTTGCAGAGTTTTTAAACCGCACCGAATTTCTGTCAGCAATAGTGGAGTATGATAAGAAGCTTATAAACGAGTGTGAGGCTGCCAGGGAAGAGATGCAGGAGGATGCGGATGCCTTAGAGCTTTATCAGGAGCGGATGAAGTCCAGAAAAAAGGATCTGAAGACCTCTCAAAAAGAAATGGATGTGCTTATTGCATCAGTTAAAAGCGAGGCGGATGAAAATGAGAAAAACAGAGAGAAAACATCCGACGAGCTGAGTAAGATCGATTCCAAGATCGTTTCCCTTAAGATGGATATGAAGGCTTTGGAGGCAAGTGTGGCAGAGGCACAGGCAGAGGAAGCCAGACGACTGGCAGAGGCTTTGGCTGCCATGGAGGAAGAGCAGGGTGGCAGAGAGGATACCACCGGAGCCTATGCGGCAAGTGCCTCTGACGTGACTCTTTTAGCTGCCACCATAGAGGCGGAGGCAGGGAACCAGTCCAAGTACGGACAGCAGGCTGTGGCGTCGGTCATCATGAACAGAGTCAAAAGCTCTCTTTTCCCTAACACCATTTACGGGGTAATTACCCAGGAAAAACAGTTTGCATCATATCGGTCAGGCATGGTGGATGCCTATATTGAAAAGGGACCCTCCGACGTTTGCATGGAGGTGGCACAGGCTGCCATAGACGGTGAGCGAGTGGGAGACTGGCTTTTCTTTATGACGGTGGAGTATGCGGATTATTACGGCATCACCGGATATGATGTGATAGGGGATCACGCATTTTTCTATAAATGGGGAGCTAACTGATACGGAGATAATTTATGTATAAATTGCTTAAAGTCCTGGGAAGGGCAAAAAGAGGAGAGTTTACCACGGTTCACGGTACGGTGCAGACACCGGTATTTATGAATGTGGGGACAGTGGCGGCAATAAAGGGAGCCGTGTCCACGGAGGATCTAAAGGAGATCGGATGTCAGATCGAGCTTTCCAATACCTACCATCTGCATGTGAGACCGGGGGACCGGCTCATACATGATCTGGGAGGACTTCATAAATTCATGGTGTGGGACAGGCCCATACTTACGGATTCCGGGGGCTTTCAGGTCTTTTCTTTGGCAAAGCTCAGACAGATAAAGGAAGAGGGGGTGACTTTTCACTCCCATATAGACGGGCGAAAAATATTCATGGGACCTGAGGAGTCCATGCAGATCCAGTCAAATCTGGGGTCCACCATAGCCATGGCTTTTGACGAATGTCCCTCCAGCAGAGCCGAGAGGAAGTATGTGGAGGAAAGCTGTGATCGGACTGTAAGATGGCTGCATAGGTGTAAGGCAGAGATGAAGAGGCTTAATGAACTTCCCGATACGGTCAATCCCCATCAGATGCTTTTCGGCATCAATCAGGGGGCGATCTTTCCTGATATCCGAAAAAAAATGGCGCAGGAAATTTCCGAGCTTGATCTGGATGGCTATGCCCTTGGAGGGCTGGCTGTGGGGGAGACACATGAGGAAATGTATCATATCATAGAAGAGACGGTGCCCTATCTGCCTCAGGATAAGCCCACTTATCTGATGGGAGTGGGCACTCCGGCAAATATTTTGGAAGCCGTGGACCGGGGAGTGGACTTTTTTGACTGCGTATATCCCAGCAGAAACGGCAGACACGGTCATGTATACACCAATAAGGGCAAGCTCAATCTTTTCAATCAGAAATTTGAAAGGGATATGTCTCCCATAGAGGAGGGCTGCGGATGCCCTGCCTGCAGGAAATATTCCAGAGCCTATATCAGACATCTTTTAAAGGCAAAGGAGATGCTGGGAATGAGGCTTTGCGTCCTTCATAATCTGTATTTTTACAATACAATGATGCAGGAGATAAGGGATGCCATGGATGCCGGGGATTTTGCCGGGTATAAAAAAAGAAAGCTTGAGGGAATGTCTTATTTTTCTTGTACTGACTAAAAAAAGAGTGTATAATATTACGGATGTCGTGCCAAAGCGGCATTTTAAAGAAAACCAGGAGGATTTATTATGTATTTAGCAGCAACCGGAGGCTCCAGTGCCATGGGCGGCATAGGTATGTTGGTATGGATCGTGGTACTTTTTGTATTCATGTACTTTTTCATGATCCGTCCCCAGCAGCAGGAGA
>CAMOZG010000003.1 GCA_946630825.1 uncultured Lachnospiraceae bacterium | reverse complement strand
TGAGCTTCTTTACAATTTCCGGAGTTAGCAGCTTTTGCCATTTATCTCTGTAATTGTAATTCCTCATTCAATTACCTCATCACTTGTTTAATTTGGTCTTTTTGTTTACAAATGACATAATTAAGTCATTGTTATTCTACTACGATTTAATTAAGTCGTCAATAATTTCAATTTCGTCATTTGAAATGAATTTGACTAAATTAATTTTGGACATGACCTAATTAACACTGCACTTAAAGATTACCTTACCCTTACCATTGATTTCGCCCTCTTTTTTTGATGAGACCATGGTAGCATCCAATGTGTCCCATAAAAATGCCAGCACAAGATTTGGCTACTTTTTTGCCGACTTTGGCAAGCAAAGGCCATGTATCAATGGTATTATGACCACTGTAAGGAGGTAATATAAAATGATTAAGAGTTTTAAAGATTTTATTGACGAGATCAGGAGGTATCATTATGACATTTAAGGATCTATTGAAAGAAGGATGGAGAGCTTACGTTAAATATTGTGATTATACAAAAAGACCTCTTCACTAAAAGCACCAGCCAAGACCGGCTGGTGTTTTTCATTTATGTGCTCAATAAGAGCCACTATCTATCTGCTCCTCAGCTTCTTTCATTATAGCATTGACATCCGCCCCATCTATATCAAGACCGACGGCGCTGATGTATCTGACATCCGATATTCCATAATAACCCTCTGCCAGGGCTTTTACATATCCGAAGCCGTAGTCCTCCGGTACGAAGTGTCCACCGGCAGTGGTGACATAGAATATTTTATCAGCCCTGCACAGTCCCACGGGAACCCCTTCATTAGAGTATTTAAAAGTAATACCCACAACATTTACCTGTTCCAAATACTGCTTCAAACTTGCCGGAAAAGACAGATCCCAAAAGGGTGCTGCTATCACGATCATCTCTGCCTCTGAAAACTGACGTGCCAGGTCAAACATTGGATTGGAAAAATCCCCTCCTGAAATAAACCTGTCTCGTTTTGAAAGATAGCCTTGATCCATAGTAGGAAAATGTATATCCTCCAGACAGACTTCTTCATAGGGCTTATCCAATTTCGTAAGCAGCTTCTTTGCAAGTTCTTTTGTTCTGGATTTCTTTCTTACACAAGCATTAACAAATAAAACCTCTTTTCCCATTTTTCACCTCTTTAGAATAGAAATCAACCTTTCAGCCACCACATCCCAGGTGTATTTTTTGCGCCATATGTCAGTCCCACCACGGGACAACTCACCTATCTCATCCCCGGTCATGGACTTAAGTCTTTTCATCACATTTCCTATACTGCCATATCCCCTGCCATAGTAAAGAATATTTTTTCCATCCTTCAGCTCCCTGTCGTAGGAATCGGATCCGTCTGTTATACATACACAACCGCATGCCAAAGCAGAAGTTACCCTGTCATGAAGTCCGCAGAAAAAAAGTGGATTTGAATCTATCACATATTTTGAATTGGCTGTGATTTCAAAGGAAAGCTCCATTGCCACCGCAGGTATCAGCCTGACATTTGGCATCTCGCTTAAGTGCGTTTCCTCCCAGCCCTCTCCCATCACCGTCAGATCAAGTCCCGTGTCAGCCGCTTCTGTCAGGGTCTTAAGCCTGAGACGATTTCTCTTCATCTGATCTACAATATAAAGCCGGTTTAAAAGTTCTCCCTCATCCACCGCTTCATATTCATTATTGATAAGCTCCTCTTTTGTCATTTTTGCCACTGCAGAGTAATCCTCCAGCAACATATCCAAAGCATCCTCGATCCCGGCTTTCTGCGGATCCCATGCGTCATACAGATCTCTCATCAGTTGATAGGTGGGATCCCCATAATCGCTTCTGACCTGAAATGCCCTGTCCTCCAAAACCTCCTCCGAAAGATAGGTCCCCGAAAACAAAAATTCCTGTTCTCTTTCAAAAAAGGGGATCCGTGTCACTCCTGTCGTTCCACCCATGGGTATGCAGTTTACAGACCTGATGTGGGGATAGTTTTTTTCAATATATCTGCGGTGGTATTCATCCACCACAACTGCATGACTATTTTTAAGCCTTACTGAAAGACCGGTATGATGATAGAGGGGATGATCCAGAATAATATTAAAAAAGGCAGCATCTTTAGTATCCAAAAAATGCCTGCCTTTTTCATCCATTAATCTTGGCAGCCTGGAATTTATATCAATGACAGCATCAAAGTCCTCTTCCCAAGCCTCTTCAAGAAGAGAAAAATCATCATCCAAAAGCTCCAGTCTGCGCACCTCCACACCGGTTTCTTCCAGAGCGTTTTGGATCTGATTCAGAAAAAAACTTCCGGAATAGTAACAAAGCTCCCGTGTATGAGGTATCAGAACTTTCATATCAACTCCTAATAGGATATTACCTCGTATCCCTCCTCAGTGACCAAAACCTGATATTCCCACTGTGCGGAAGGCATACCGTCCATGGTATAAACTTCCCAGCCATTTTCCTTGTCAGTGTAGATCTGGGCAGTACCCATATTTATCATGGGCTCTATGGTAAATATCATTCCCGGCACCATGAGCATATCCTCGCCTCTGTTGGAACAATAGCTGACCCAGGGCTCCTCATGGAACTCCAGTCCTACCCCATGACCTCCGATCTCACGGACCACCGAGTAACCATTCTTTTCAGCGTGCTCATGTACTACCTGTGCCATATCACCCAAAAATCCCCAGGGCTTCACTTCCGCAAGCCCCAGATCGCAGCATTCCTTTACCACATCAACCAGCTTTTTCACCTCCGGCTTCACATCCCCCAGCAAAAACATTCTGGAGGAATCGGAGAAGTATCCGTCTAAAATAGTGGAACAGTCCACGTTGATTATATCCCCATCCTTAAGCACTACCTTGTCTGAGGGAATGCCATGACAAACCTGGTCATTCACCGAGGTACATACACTTTTGGGAAAGCCCTCATAGTTAAGAGGCGCCGGTATGCCTCCCATTCCATAGGTGACATCATTGATTATCTCATCTATCTCCAAAGTTGTCATACCCACATGGATCTGACGTGCCACCTCATCCAGGCACGCCATATTGATCACGGCACTTTTTTTGATCCCTTCGATCTGCTCCGGTGTCTTTAAAAGGTCACGGCTGGGTACGGTGTGTCCCTGCAATGCTATGGTCTCTATTTTTTTGTCATTTTTTTCATGACACTGTTTATATTTTCTTCCGCTTCCGCACCAGCAGGGATCGTTTCTGCCAATTTTGGGAAAAGCCTTTCTGATATCGGCTGTTCCTCTTTTCTGCCATCCTATACTATCATTCATCCTCTGACTCCTGTCCGTTTACTCCGCTGGCACTTTTGTGTACCAGACTGTTATCACCTATAGCAACTCTGTCCCAGATCCTGTGGTTGATCTTTACCTTATGATCCTTAAGATATTTCTGATAATCACGACCGTCATAGCCATATCCGCCGTAGGTAGTTTCATCCCTGTCCGCCAGATATCCCCGATACTTTTCCGACAGTGCTATGCGCTCCATGGTCTCATATATGACCTGCTCATCATAAAGCCCCGAATCCTTTTGCTGTAAAAGCAGATCATCCAGAAAATCATTATAGCTGTCTTTTAATATCTCTTGTTCTTCATCCGTAAGGGTCATTTCTGCTTCCAGGGCACCCTTGTACATCAGATAGTCATGTACAGCCATATCCATCACATATTTTTTTGCCGCAAACTTAAAAAATATGCCGTTGGCATGAAGATTCCAAAAATCCCTGGTGTTTTCGGAATTATATATCATAGCCTCTGTCTCAATGGTCTGCTCCTCATAAAGTACATAGAAGCTAAGATCCCTGAGGGTCAGCTCATCTCCATCCACAGTCACCGCCACCGAATCCAGCTTATCTTCATAGACTATGGGGGAGATCATCTCATAATGAAAAGCTCCGAAAGCCACCAGCACCACCGCCAGTACCGCCAAAAGCATCACCTTTCGAATGTATCCGGGCAAAAGCCCCATCCCCCCGGTCACACTACTCTTCTTATTGCCAAAATCTCATGGCAATATATGGATCTGTTATTGGTTATGCCTGCCCGGCTGCTTTGAGCCTCAACTATGGTGCCGCCTCCTGCATATAATCCCACATGACCCGGATAGCAGACTATATCTCCCGGCTGTACATTGTCAATACTTACGGCGCTTCCCACTGATCTTAAAGCGGCTGAACTACGGGATCCCGACAGATTGATCCCAAAATGTCCATACACCTGAACCACAAAGCCGGAACAGTCGCAGCCCTCTGTCAGGGAATTACCGCCCCACACATAGGGATTGCCCACAAACTGATTGGCATAGGACACCACCGCCGAGCCACTGACTCCCGTGGTGGGACTGGGATTTAAACTCTGTCCGTCAGTACCGTCATCCACACTGCCGTCATCTCCGTCATCACTTTCTTCCGCTGCGGCTGCCTCTGCCTGAGCCTGCTGGGCTTCAAGCATCCGTCTTGCCATCTCTTCCTGTCTTTTCCGTTCTCTCTCCAGCCTCTCCTCCTCAGCCTTTCTCCTTGCCAGCTCCTGCGCCTTTTTAAGCTGCTGGTCAAAATCCTTCATCTGGGATCGCTTTGCCGTGATCATACTGTCAAGGGAAGCCTGCTTGGCAGAAAGATTGTTTTTCTCGGTCTGAAGAGCCACCTGCTCCTTTTCAAGCGCGTTCTCCATTTCCTTGATCTCTTCCTTGACACCTATATATGTGTTAAGAAGCTGCTGATCGTATTCATATACCGCATTGGCATATTCGATCTTATTGAGAAAATCGCTGAAACTGCCTGATTCCAAAAGCATCATGATCAGGCTTTTCTGATCGTTTTCATACATTGCCTTCATGCGCTTTTTCATGTATTTATACTGCTTCTTCTCAGCCTTTTTTGCCTCCTGAAGCTCGATCTTTAAGTCTGCGATCTCCTGCTCATTCTGGTCGATCTCTGAAGAAAGGGTACTGATATCTGCCAAAAGATCCACAAGCTCCGAGTCTAATGCATTTATCTCCTCCTGCAGATTGTCTTTGTCCCGCTGAATCTCCTCTATGCTTCTGGTAGCATCAGCGGTGGTGCCAAAAAACAGCCCCGCCGTCAAGGTGGAAACCAAAACACCTGCGATCAACTTTTTTTTCAGATAGACTAATCTCATATCCTGTCTCCTGCTAAAATTCAAACTGATTCATATCTCAATCAGGGAAATCTCTCCGACTGAAATTATACCCCTGAAACCCTGTTATTTCAAGTATTCCACTATACGAGCGGTGGCATTGCCGTCACATGCCTCCAGATATTTTTCCAGATATCTGTCTGTGGCATCCGGATCATAGTGCGCCACTTCCGACCTAATGGCTTCGGTCAGCTTGTCAGGATCTGTTACTATCCTTCCGGGCAATTCCTCATAGGGCGTGTAAAAGCCCCTTATCCTGCCAAAGCTTTCGTAATCAGGAGCATATAAAATAACGGGTCTGTGTAAAAAAAGATAGTCAAATACGATTGATGAGTAGTCGGTAATAAGCACATCCGCTATCAGCATGATCTCCTCGGAACAAAGTCCGCCGCCTGTGCTGCCCTCCTCTCTGGCATGGGGATGGGCACTGGTGATAAGATACCATCCCTCCGGCAGCCGCTCCTTTAGCATCTGTGCCACGGCATCCGATTCACTTTCATTTGCACTGTCCGCATTCCCCCTGAAGGTAGGGGCGTAGAGGATCACCTTTTTTCCACGGGCTTCGGTATAGACCCCGTATACCTTTTCCCGGGTCCTTTTCATATAGTCCTCATCAAAATAATTATCGGTCCTGCTGACTCCTATTGCCCGGGCACAGCCCGGATCCGCCCTCATGGATGAGGCAAAAGGTTCTTCTGCTAACTTTCCGCTTACAGTGATCAGATCATAATTCTTATATATATTGCTCTTGTAAAAACCCGGCACATCATCAGTGGTGGCATAGCCGAATTTTTTCATTGCCCCTGCCCCGTGCCAAAGCTGAACCACCTTTGTCTCGGGTCTTTTGTCACAGCCTGCCACAGGCAAAAAAGTATCACTTATTACCACTGCATGAGCCGTCCCATAGGATCTCATAAAAGCTATCATTGCCGAATAAGAGGCAAAAAGTCCGTCCTTCTGGTAATCACTGTAAAAAGTCTCCACCTTAAATCCCGCATCCCGGCAGGCTGCCTCCATACGCCTCATGCTGTAGGGAGTATGGTGATTGTGGGCGTCCGCAAATATCACCTTATTCTCTTCAATGGGCTGACGTGATGCTTTTTTATATATCATGGGCAGGTACACGTCCTGCACAAACATCTTAATATATTCTTTTAGAATATGCTTAACACTCATGAAATCACAGCCTCTTTTTTACAGCCAAAAATGCGTAGGTACACAAATAATAAAATGCCGAAAAAACCGACAGTTTTTCCTGGTCTCTTAAGATCCTCCACTGCCAGGTGGCAGTACGCAATTTATTTCCACTGACTGAACCTTTGCTCACCCTGTAGCTTGCCAGCACCTCATCCAAGCCCCGTGCCACTTCGCCGTCCCTCAGACAGTTGAGAAAAGCCGCATAATCCTCATGGTGCATATCCGGCATATATATCTTTTCCCGGGGGATCCTTTTTGTATCGATCATTATGGTAAGGCAGGGCATGGGGTCTCCCATGAGAAGTGTCTTGTAATCCACCTTTGGAGGCACATGTCTCTCCTTGCCTGTGGGTTCACCCTTTTCATCTATTATCCTGATGGAGGTATAGGAAAAAGCCGTCCCCACCTCTTTCATAAACTCCATCTGTCTGGAAAGCTTCTCCACATCCCACATGTCGTCACTGTCCAAAAAAGCAATGTATCTGCCCCGGGCCTCTCTTATGCCGTGGTTTCTGGTCTCTGCCACCCCCATATTTTTTTCATTGTACAAACACCTGATCCGGCTGTCGGATCTTTCAAGCTCCTGCATTATCTTTTTACTGCCATCCGTGGAACAGTCGTCTATCAATATCAGTTCCCAATTTGTATAATACTGAGCCATGACAGACTCCGCCGTTTCCAAAAGTGTCGCCTGGGCATTGTACACCGCCGTGATCACCGAAATCAGCTCACTCATTTTCTTCCTCCCCGGGTGTCACTCCATGATTATCAGCTTCATGCATGATCTTTTGATCCTCCTCGGAAAAGCCCTCCGTGCTTTCCTTTTGCATGATGACCCTGAGGGTCTCAAATATGATCTGCACATCTAAAAGCAGTGAATAGTTGGTAATATAACTGAGATCCATCTTAAGCTTGTCAATGGCTGTGGTATTGTATTTTCCGTACACCTGCGCATACCCTGTCAGACCACCCCTCATTTTAAGCCGGTAACGAAACTCCGGGATATCCCTGGTATATTTTTCCACATGAGCCACCCTTTCAGGCCGGGGACCCACTATGGACATATCTCCCCTTGCTATGTTAAAAAGCTGGGGCAGCTCGTCAATTCTTGTGGCACGGATAAATCTGCCTATCCTTGTGATCCGCGGATCCTCCGCTCCTGCCGGTATGCTTCTGTTATCCTTTTCGGCATTTACTATCATACTTCTGAATTTAAGTATCATAAAATGCCTGCCGTTTAAGGTGACTCTTTCCTGTCTGTAAAACACCGGACCGCCGTCCTCTGCATGGATCAGAAGTGCCACTATGACAAGTAGCGGAGAAAGCAGGATGATTGCAATCACTGAAAGGGTAATATCAAAAAACCTCTTCCAGAACCGCTGCCAGGCAGACATACCGCTGTTTCTGCAAAGATATATGGGAGTGTCAAAAAGATTTATGTCGTCACTGGACTTTATCATGACATCCGAAATGGCGGGAGTAAAGTACACCCTCTTGTTGATATCAAAGCACAGTCTTAAAAGCTCATCCTCCCTCTCAGAGGGCACGTCATTTATCAAAACCGCATCATAGGGCAGGATGGTCTCTATCATTTTATCGTTTGGTTCATCACAGTGTATGCGTCCGTCAAATACATACTTGTCATCCCGAAATCCCATTTTTTTAGCCACTCTATTAGGATGGGA
This sequence comes from uncultured Lachnospiraceae bacterium, assembly GCA_946630825.1. Lineage (GTDB taxonomy): Bacteria > Bacillota > Clostridia > Lachnospirales > Lachnospiraceae > JAILEN01. Next base: position 28,127 of record CAMOZG010000003.1, on the reverse strand, counting down.
TCCATAGATCTCTATAAGCCTAAGCGGTGGGAATTTCACCCTGTACAGGTCAATAAGCAGTATGCTTGATAAAGATATGCAAAATGTCTGTACCAGAAAAAGCAGTATGTACCTCCACAAAAATGCACCGAAAAATCTGAACTGACCCGTAATTGCCAGAGATATAAATACCTCTGCCCCGTCTGTGATAAAAAGCGCCACAACTATTGATCCCACCACATTCATCTTTCTGCTGACACCTATGAGATATCCTCCCATGGAGCGCATGAGAAAAACAAATATAAAGGCATAGATCAAAAGCGCCATTAGTCTGTTGGCAAGTCCTGTCAGATGTCCTGTCTGGTCATGGACAGTGGTGTATGAGATCCAGACCCACCAAAAGGTCAGACTGGCATAGAGGGTATGAAAAATACCGCACACCCATCTGAATACGTATTTTCCCTGTATATGGTTTTCTTTTCTGCCGTAAATACTGTTATCCATAACTTTCCCTTTATCACAACTTTTTCATGTCATCCATCATGCCAATAAGGCTGACTCCATAGTTTTCCGCTGTTGCCCATCCCGTATTGTAAGGATTTGCCGATATGGACAGCCATTCCACCAAAATTGCCTTACCCCTGAGCTTGTCACTGTATCTGGGGTCCACTATGGTCACATCCTCTTCCCAGCTCTTATCGGTGGTGGCATACATTTTAAGATGCTGAACCTGGGCAGTTACACCCTCTTCCACATCCGAAAAGCTGCTGCCCGTCACTCCACCCGTAGCTCCGATACCTGCAAAATTACACTGGTCAGCCTTGACATCACCGCCAAACTGCAGATAGCCTGTCTCCTTGCATATCTGCGCCCATACAAGCTCCGCCCGGATATTATACTCACTGCACACATCATAGACTATCTGACAAAAATCCGTAAGGGTCTCGGCTCCGTATTTTTTATAGACATCAGCAGGGTAGGTATTGTTTGAAGCCTCATAGTAGGCTACCATCTGCTCCACACTGACCTCTGATCCTCCCTCTATCTTTGTCCCTGCCCGGGCAGTCACACCTTTCTTATCATATTCGGAGGCTGTGTATTTTTTACCGTATTTCACACGATATGCCTTTACGGTGTAGGTGTAGGTGTGCTCCCACAAAGCGGTCTCATCCACAAAGTACACGTCTTTGGTCTTTCCGAGCTTTGTCCACTTCTTTTCTCCGGCTTCTTTCCGGTAAACTATATATGCACTTGCCTTTTGTTTTTTATTCCAGTTGACCTGCACTCCCTTCTTTGCCAAAGTGCTCTTTTTCATTTCCACCTTACCTGATGCGGTCTGGAAAAAGTCTGTGGCTTTGTTGGCTTTGCCCCACAGTTTTTTGGTGTCCGCCATCCTGTATGCCCTGACTTTGTACCGGTATAGCATGCCGCATTTTGTGGTCTCGTCTATAAAGCCGTCGCCTGTTGCTTCGGTGGTGATGGTCTTCCACTTATCCGAACCGAAATCCTGTCTTTGTACCTTATAACCTGTTGCCCCTGTGACCTCATCCCAGGATATCACGCTGCGGTTAAATGCTCCTGCTGTGGCGGAAATTGACTCTACATGTCCGTCCCCTGCAACGGCTGTCTGCTTTTTGGAAAACTTGCTTTTTACCGTGGGCTTGCCTGCCTTGTCTATTGCCCTTACCTTATAGGTTCCGCTTTCCTTTGCTGCAAGGTTGAGATCGGAATACCCTGTGTCCTCTGTCTCTGCCAGCTTCTTCCATTTCTTCTTTTCTTCATTGTACTTGTACACCTGATAGGCACCGGCTCCATCCACCTCATCCCAGATCAGGGATACAAAAAATCCATCAGTCTCCGCCTCCAGATTTTCCACCTTAAGGGTGCTGATATCAACCTGCGTATCCTCGCTCTCCTTCTCCGAGGGTGCAGGTGCATTGGTCAGGTAATCTATTATACCCTCAGCATCAGCCACGCCCAGCTTTTTAAGCCTGCCCTCAGCCGACAGGTAGTTATCCACGTCATCTTCATTTGTCATAAAGCAGTGCTCTATAAGCACCCCGGGGATATTTGCATCAGTGGTGCCGTTTAACACATAGTAGTTTGCCCGCTTGATACCCCGGTTCTTTAACCCCACATCCGTACTCAGACGCTTTAATATGGATCCCGCCAAAGATGCGCAGTTGGCAGAAGCTCCTTCTCTTTTGGAATAGTATACCTCAGCTCCCGTGGCTTCAGGTGAAGACGGTGCCGCATTCAGATGGAAGGATATGAAATAGTCCGCCTCCTTTTCTACGGCAAAAGCCACCCTCTTTTTCAGGCACTCACCGGTGGTCAGCTTTTTGCCCCCAAATCCGCAGGCCTCTTCTTCCCTTGTCATATATACGGTGATCCCCGGAGTCTCCTCCAGCTTTTCCTTGCAGTAGGTAGCTATTTGAAGTACGTCATATTCCTCCGAATGCTCATAGTATTGTGCGCCGGTATGAGTGGCATCATGCCCCGGATCAAGCACTATAACTATATCCCCCTCCGAGGTCCCGGTATCCGTACCCGTAGTATCTGCTACCGTTGCAGCGTGGGAAATGGATCCGGTCAAAACCGCAAGTGACAAAACTCCGCAAAATAACCTTTTTAATACTTTATTCATCTTACCCTGTACACCTCAAATGCTCCTGTGGTCTCAATGAGCTCACAGTCTGCCGACTTAAGATAATCCTCCATGTCATAGTCTGTATAAGCTACTATATAATCAGTCTCGCTTTCCTTTAAAAGCTGCTTTAGTTTTTCTTTATCGGGACGTTTGTTTTTTTCTATCATAAATGCCAGTTCTTTTTGCTTGTAAGGCTTTTTGGACTGACCGCTCATTTTCAGATAATCCCTTCTGGGGATCACGCACTCCACGGAGGCATCCACACATCTAAGCTGCATTGTCATTCCCAGAGGCAGCACGCATCTTATCTTTTCTCCCCAGGGATGCTCATTTTGAAGCACCTCAGATATTGCCAGGACCTCCCCCGGCATGAGATACTCATTCTCCGGTCTGCTCCAGGTGCCCCGGTCCCGCTCCAGCCAGGTGTGATCCATGGACACCAGACAAATCAGGGCAAAAACCACAAAGGGCACCCTGAGCCATATTTTTTTCAGGTCCAAAAACAACCCCACCAGTCCATAGGCTATCCACACAGTCACCGGTATGATCCATATGAATCTGTAATATACCTCCGACTCCACCACCTTACTCATGGCACCATATATAAAGTCATTATATATACATAAAAAGAAAAGAAGGGTCCCGATAATAAGGGATATCCTCTCCCCCTTTTTTGCCTTTACAATGGTATACACATATACCAGCCCAAAGAGTATAAGCCACTGGGGTCCTTGAAAATATTTAATTAAGATCTCCAAAGTCTCCGTCATATCTCAATCACCAGATAATCCTTTGCATTAAGTAAATACACTGCCGCATATGCCAGATTCGGAAGGGCACATATGATCCCGTATACTATTGGTCTAAGCTTCCTCTGGGACTGTGCTATAACCACAGAGGAAAGTCCCAAAAGCGCCGGCACCAGCATCATGGATGACATGGAGGCACCCACACTCCCCAGACACACTAAAAAGAGCAGGCGAAAAAGTCCCTTGCCCTTGTTTTTGTAGATCATAAAAAGCAACAGCGCCACCATGGGCAAAACCACATTTGCACAATATCCCTTTGCCTCATTCATACGTCTCATAAAAAAGAGGGATGAGGACATGGTGGAAAAGAACATCATATTAACTGTCAAATATGCTCCCACCATAAGGTATGCCGGGATCTCGGCATCAAAGATAAGCACTCCGAAATCATAGACTATCATAAGCGCCAGTATGACCCCAAGCCCCCTTATGCCGAAATAACACATAACTATGGGGGATATTCCCAGAAAATAACAGGGAATGGAAAAGAACATGGAAAAACCTGACAAAGCATACCTCAGATCCATTTGTTTCATCATGGTACCATTGTTGCCGTTGTAGATATACATTGTATCCGTATAAAGTGCCTCATTCATGTTTCCAAGGTAAAAAGCCGTATCCCAGCCAACATACTGCTGAAGCACTATAAAGACAAGAAATCCCGCGACTCCCAAAAGGACTATCCATTTGATAAAGTGATACAGCCTCCGGGAAGTCCCCTCCAAAGAGATCTTTACCTCCGGCATAATAAAGGGATGCCTCCCTCCTACCGATACCAGATATACTCCATACACCAGCACCGTTATGATAATGACCATAAGCCACCCATAGGCAAGAAAATGGAAATTTGCCCGAAGCATGACCATGGGAACATAGATAAACTGGAAGATGCAAAAGGTTGCAAAAAATCCCACAAGTTCACTGTGAATATAGAGTTTTTTCTGTCCAAGTATATTCAGTACCACCGTCCCTGTCAGCCTGAAGTACAAAATACAAAGGACCACTGTTAAAATTGTAGCTGTTATTTCATACATGATAAGTTTTGGCGCCGGGCAAAGTCTCAGATCTCATATATGGCAAAACTGTCTGTTTCGCTCACCTTCCTTGCGCCCATATCCTCCAATGTCATCATTTTCATGCTGTCCTTGTCACAGATAAGGTAATCCGGATCCTTCTTTTCCAAAGCGTCCGACAATATGGTTATATCCTCCGGTACACATCCGTATTTTACAAAAAGAGTGATGATCCTGTTTGTCTTTCCCGAAGCATAAACCTCCCGGACATACTCCTCATCCTCCACGTCAGGCTGCCAGTTTAAAAGATCCTTTCGCCTGAGAATATTTCTGACGGATGCATCATACATCCTGATCTCCTGAAGTCTGTCATCCGAAAACACCACCATGATATCCCCGTCCTGGGGAGAAAGCTCATGGAGCTTTTCAGATACCAGGATGCTTTCGTCAGATATTTTGTATATGTTTTCCGGTGTCTTTCTGTTTTCAAAATAGTTATTCCAGCTTCCGGCAATCAAAAGTGCCGCCAGGATCACCGCCACCTTAAACACCGCAGATCCGGCTTCCGAGACCACCCTTACTATTAGATAAACTATCAGAAGCGTAACCGGCAAAAGCCAGTAGATCCGTCTGATCCGGGGCAAAAGCCCTATGGTCTCTGCTATGGGCGACACCAGTATCGGGTTGTAAAGAGTCAGCACCAAAAAGATAACCGGATATACAAACCTCTCCCTATCCAGACTCTTTCCCAGAAGAAAAATTAAAACCACGCACAGGCAGTATATTAAAAAATACACCTTAAGGGATTCAAATGCCTGGGTCAGTGCGTCATAAGTAAGTGTAAGATCCATAAATACCTTCTACCTCAAATACTTCATTCCCAGATACATAACTCCGGGAAATACCATTGGCAGCACTATGTATATGGCATACCGCAGTCTGTCATATTTTGCGGTAACGATCATATGGGGTATCAACACTGCTGCCGTAAGAGCCGGCACTAAAAGTATGGATGTCATGTTAAGTCCAAAGCTTGCCATGGAGACCAAAACTCCCACTTTCCATATATCATCTTCCCCTTCTATGTATCTGAAGAGTATATACAAAAGCCCAAATATTATTATATTGGCAGCCACCGCCTTTCCCTCATATCCTCTCATCAGAAGGATCTGGGATCTGGTGTGCAGGTTATAGGTAAAAAGATCAAAAAACATAAACAGCACTAAAAACAGAGTGCGCTGCTTTTCCCTGTCTTCAAAAAACATACCCGAAAACAACACGATTATTGTGTAGAAAAGAATTATATTGACGGAAAACAGGGTGGTCCTGACCTCCAACAGGGCAGGTATATGAAAAAGCCTGCAAACCACTGCACTGTGGTTCTGCAAAACCTCCAGAAAATAATCCGGTGTAAAGGAACTGAGCTTCGCCCCGGTGTAGGGATCATAAGCGCTGATGCTGTCAGTGTAGACCGAGGTGTTCACATCACCGATATAATATGCCGCATCCCATATGGTGATATAGTCGCCGTTTGTATTCAAAAGCGCCGTCATGAGGAAGATAAGAAGCAAAGTTATACCTATATATCCCTTACCGGCATTTATGGTCTCACGCTCACTTATCAAAAAACGTATGCCGAATATCAGGATCAGGCAGACCACTATGACCCACAGGACAGATAAAAATGTCAGGCTTGCCTTAAGTGCCTTGGGGATGATGGTAACTGCGAAAAACAACAGAAAATACAGGAAATATCCGTAGACGATCTTAAAGGGTATGCTTTCCTTTCGCCCAAGCCCATGGCAAAGGATAACACCACACAGATAAAATAAAAACAAATATACTGCTATGAGTAATATCGGCAGCAACAATTCCATTTCTTATTACGCTGTCCTTTCCCACTGTGTATAGATACGACTGCATTGTACCACAATATATAGTCTTATGTCATGTATTTTTACACAAAATAGTGGGAAAACTGACATTTTACAGGCTTTTACCGTTTTTTGTGACCTGTGTTTTTGAAAACATATCGTAAAAGCCCACCGTATCTTGCATGGATACCACAGTCACACTTATCACATCATAAAGTCTGTAATAGACCTTAAACTCACCCTGGGCATACCCGGTGCAGCTTATGGACAGCAGATACTCTCCTCCCTGAAGGTTCATCTCCTGGGAAAACTCCGCCACATATTCATCTCCCTCTTCGGCTGTCCCCGTAAGTATACCCTCATACATGGTATTTGTACCGGTGATGGACACCCCCTGAATATTTTTAAAGGCATAGGTAAAGATGGGATCCTGTACCTCCTTCATAAACTTTACCTTGGAACGGATGGTAAAGTTCGAGCCCTTGTGAATGGTATCCGTAACCATCCCCTTGTCGTCAAATATACCAAAATCCACGATCTTTGCGCTGCCATCCCCGTATTCGTCCACCATGGGATTGATCTTAAAATGGGATTTCCATGAATCGTCAGTCTTTGCCTCTGTGAGTATGCCGTTTTTCTGGTTCGTCTTTTTAATGTCGCCCCCGGCTTCTATATCCTCCACATCCGCAGCTCCGGCAAGGACCTTTTTATACAGGTCCACCATGTCCTTGGGTGTGCCCTCGGAAAGCATATGCCCCTTGTTGAGCAATATAGCTCTGTCACAATATCTTGTAATGGTGGACAGGTCATGACTTACAAAAAGAATGGTCTTGCCTAAGCGCTTGAACTCCTCAAATTTGCGATAGCACTTTGCCTGAAAAAAAACATCCCCCACAGACAGCGCCTCATCCACTATAAGGATATCAGGATCCACATTGATGGCAACCGCAAATGCCAGTCGCACAAACATCCCCGAGGAATAGGACTTGACCGGCTGATAAATATACTTTCCTATATCGGCAAACTCCAGCACCGCATCCAGCTTTTCATCCACCTGTTTTCTCGTAAGTCCCGTCATCAGACCATTGAGGTAGACATTTTCTAAGCCGGTATACTCGTAATTAAAGCCTGCTCCCAGTTCTAAAAGTGCGGATATTTTGCCGTTGATCTCCACATCCCCCTCTGTGGGATACACCACTCCGGTGATTATCTTAAGAAGTGTGGACTTGCCCGCACCGTTTGTGCCTATGATACCAACCGTCTCTCCCTTTTTTATCTCAAAATCCAGATGGTTAAGGGCGTACTTTTCCTCATAGCGCTTCGGACCGATCCCTAAGGCATCCCATATCCGGTCAGTCTTTTTATCAAAAAGCTTATACATTTTGCTTACATCCGCAACACGGATAGCAGTATCATTTGCCATAATCTCATCCTTACAAAACGTCAGCCAGCATTGCCTTCAGCTTACTAAACACAAAATTTCCCAGAGCCAGAAGTATCAGTGTCACCACCCAGAAATACAAGGTCAGCCCCGGCTTTTCCCAAAACCACACATTATTTATCATGGCATCCCTGTAGCCGTCAACTATATAATACATGGGATTTGCCATCAAAAGAGTCCGCACGGTGGGTGACAGGTTCATCCCGTCCATATTCCACATAATGGGAGTCATCCACACCAAAACCTGAAGCACTATATTTATGATCTGTGTCAGATCCTTAAAGAAAACCACCACCGCACTGGTGATATATATTATCCCAAGTATCAGAAGAATGGTGGCAAAGCTGTAGTATATGATCTGCAGCATGTACACATTGGGATAAAACCCGTATATCCCATAGAGTATTATCATAAATGCTATGAAAAACACATGGACAAAAAGCGAAGCCGCCACCTTTACCACAGGCAGTGTGCTGATATTAAATACCACCTTTTTCACCAGATAATTATAGTCCAGCAGGCAGGATGTTCCAAAGCTTACCGCCTCGGAAAAGAAAAACCAGGGAACCAGACCGGCTATCATCCACAGCACATAGGGAACTTCTATTCCGGCTCTGGTGGAGCGTCCTGCCACATTCAGCGCCTTTTCAAAGACGAACCAGTAGACAAATACCGTCACCACCGGCTGCACAAAAGCCCATACCACTCCCAGATATGATCCGGCAAATCTGGTCTTAAAGTCGTTTTTTGCCAGATTTATAATAAGTCTGCCGTTACCCCTAAGGGATCTGGGTACATCTAAAATTGAACTCTTTTTATAACTCATACTATTCGGTGTCCTCTGTCGGCGCTCACTTCCTTAAAGGATGGATTCACCTTGTCCTTGTCGGAGAGATTGATATCATTTTCTGTCATATCTGCGGGTATGGGCCATTCCACTCCCAGGTCGGGATCGTTCCACATTATTCCTCCCTCGTCACCCGGGTGATAAAAGTCTGATACCTTGTAGCAAAACTCCGCTTCATCCGACAGCACCAAAAAGCCGTGGGCAAAATCCCTGGGTATGAAAAGCTGCTTTTTATTTTCATCCGACAGCACCACCCCGTACCACTTTCCAAAGGTCTTTGAGTCAGGCCGTAGATCCACAGCCACGTCATACACCTCTCCCCGGATCACCCTTACCAGCTTATCCTGGGGATGCTCTATCTGAAAATGAAGTCCCCGCAGTACCCCCCGGGTAGATGCAGACTGGTTGTCCTGCACAAATTCCACATCAATACCTTCGGCTGCAAAGTCCCTGTAGTTATATGTCTCCATAAAGTATCCCCGTCTGTCTCCGAATACCTGGGGCTCTATGACACATAAGCCTTCTATTCCGCCGCAGTTTTTTAAAACCGTGATCTTTCCCATTTCATCTCCTATCCGGCATAATACAATGATTCGTAAAGTTCATTTTCATCTATCCCGTTTACCTTCCGGGGATAGTCATTGGAATAACTGAGTCTTAACAGCTTGCCGCCCTCTTTATCCAGCCACACATCTATTATGGCTTCACTGTCCTCATCAGTCACACCATCAGTGCGATATATGATGATATCACTTCCTGAGGGAACCGTAAAGTCCTTCTCGATCACATTGCCCTCTTCGTCTATCACGTCAGCCTGAAACTCCCGTTTGGTATGCAGGGGCATATAGGATACTGGCACCATGAAGTATTCATCCTCTGACATAAGTTTTCCTTCATCAGTGAGCCTGTAGGTCTTTTCCCCGTCATAGGTGGACATCAGATTCAATCGCTCTGCCATGGGCAAAGCAGTGGGATCAGTCCAGCAATAGGTGGCATAACGGGTGTACTTATCATCTAAAGGTCTGCCCCAGTGATCAAGCCAGGTGGTGCCGACCTCGGTCACCTTGCCGTCCGACACATCACAAATAGTGGTCACCGAATAGTCGTTTTCCACTGATGCGCTTACCAGTAAAAATACCTTTCCACCTTCTGTTCTGGCTATATAATTTGTGGTTTCATAGCCCAGGACCTCAGTCGTAAGCATATACTCCGTTTCGTCTATGGTGACTTTGATCCTGCCGTAGCCCTCATCCCCATCAGGATATTCAATGAAGGTGGCTATTGCCTCTATATCCCCGTCGGAGTCGATATCAAATACATCCCCTCCTGACATTACAGGCTCTGACTTATCCGGCACATATGCCTCATTTATCACTTCCTTCAGCTCGTCATAAGTAAACGTAACTGTCTGGGCACCTGCCGCATATGAGGCAAAGGTATAGGGTGAAAAGTAAAAGGATACACTGCATGGATCTAAGGTGTACTGATATTCATACTCTCCATTGGTATATTGCTGGATCGTGGTTTTGGCATCAGATGAATTAAAATCCTCCACCAGATCGGGATACTGATCGCACAGCCCATCCCATACTATCTGCCCAAGCTTTTCCTTATCGGAAAAAGCCATATCCACAGTAATTGCCTTGCCGCTTTTTACTTCATAGTTATATCCTCCGGTGCTGTACATGCCATGGGCTCCTCCGGCGTAACCGCTGTAAAAGGAGGTAAAACTTAAAACCTCACTGTCTGCACGGGTCACGGAAATATCCCTTGTGGTCTCCCAGGGTCCGTACTCAAAGCCATCAGAAGTCTGCGCATAAGCTTCCTTTGCATATGAAGCATCCTCATTAAGTCCCTTTTTTGCCTCCTCTTCCCGGGCTTCCATTTCGGCTTTAAGAGCCGCATCCAGCTCCGGGAAATCCGAAGCACACTCCTCTGATAAAATGACGGATTCCGTGTTATAGCTCACCAGACTCTTTGAGCCGTCATCCGTGGTGGCTTCTTCATAAGTGCTTACCACCATAACCTGAGGAGCTTTTTCTTCCTGCAAGGTCTCCTCCTCTTCCTCTTCAGGCAGGACCTCAGCAGTCTCCTCCTCCGGCTCGCTTTCTTCGGCTACCTCCTGCGGCTTCTCACTCTCTTCCACCTTTTTGGAACATCCTGTCATAAAAACAAAAGTCACCGCAACCATTAAAAGAATGCTCAATATCTTCTTTTTCATAATGCCACCTCTTTCTGCTTCAATCCGTGATATACATCCTTTAGTGTCAGATTTACGTTATAGTAAGGATCGCCGGTCAGCACATCCTTCCATCTGTTTTTCATATAGGTGATCTCGCTTGCAAAGCGCGATATCTTTTCAGGATCATCCTCATAGCCTCTGGACTTGGACTCATAATGGGTCATGGTGGCATAGGGATTGTAAACTATCCTGTACCCCGCCTCCCTTATCCTCAGGCAAAAGTCCACATCATTAAAAGCAACCGCTAAGTCCTCATTCAATCCGCCCAACTTCTCATACACGGATCTCTTTACCAGCATACACGCTGCTGTCACTCCGCTTATATCCTGCTGGGCGATTATCCTGTTAAAATAGCCTGTATCCTCTCCCGAAACACGCTGGTGAATATGCCCTGCCACACCTCCTATTCCCATGACTATACCTGCATGCTGCAGATCACCATCCGGGTAAAAAAGCCTGGCTCCCACGGCTCCCACCTCAGGATCCTGTCCATACATCAAAAGCTCTTCCAAAAGATCCGGGGATATGACCTCCGTATCATTATTGAGTAAAAGGAAATATTCTCCCTTTGCACTTTTGGCTCCGAAATTGTTAATAGCCGAAAAGTTAAAGCCCCCCTCGTAGTAGACCACCTTTACTCCCGGGGTGTGGGAGTGGCTGTATTTTGCCGAAAGCTTTTCATAGTAATCGAATGTAGCTTGATCCTTGCTGTTATTTTCAATGATAATTATTTCAAAATTTCTGTAGGTAAGCCTGTCCATAAGGGACTCTACACAAAGCTTCAGATCCTCCCTGTGATCACAGGTGGGGATCAGTATGGATATAAGGGGTCTCTCCCTAAGAGCTATATTCGACCGGTATACTCCGAAGACCTCTGTATCAGAAACCGTGGCATCCACCCCGATACGCCGGTAGTGCTCTGACACCGCCCTTCTTCCGGCGGCAAAGGCATATTTTTTGGCAACCGGGTTGTCAGCAGTGGAACCAAGTATGGTGCGCCAGTGATATAAAACCTTTGGAATATGATATATCCCCCGGGCTTCCTCAACGCATCTTAATATGAAATCATAATCCTGGGCTCCGTCAAATTCCCTTCGCAAAAACTCCCTGTGCCCGTCTGTATCCACAGCCCTTTCCTTAGCACACAGCCTGTCCAAAAGTGACCGTGATACCAAAAGAAGATGGCACATATAATTCATGGAGCATAGCATATTTATGCTGAAATCTCCTTTGAAAAAAGGCTCAAAGTATTTTTTGGAATTCTCGTCAACCTTGTCCTGATCCGAATAGATAAGCTCCGGGCTGCCCTGCTCATTTATTGCCTTTACACACTCATAAAATGCGTCAGGCTCTATGGTGTCATCATGATCCATAAAGGCTATGTATTCCCCTGTAGCCAGCTCTATCCCCGCATTGGTATTGCCTGAGATCCCCATATTATGGGACAGCTCCGTAACATGGATCCTGCTATCAGATCCCGCTATGGAATTAAGTATATCCCTCATGGGTGAGCTCTCATCATGATCGGATCTGCTGCCGTCTGCCAGTATAAGCTCCCATTTGGAGTAAGTCTGGGATCTGACACATTCCACCAGCTCCTTTAAATACCTTTCGGGGGTACGGTAAAGGGGAACCACCAGACTTATTACAGGCTCATATTCAAAATGAGCCCTCCTTTGAGCTTCAAGCTCATCCTTCCCCGGCAGCCGCTCGATCCGCCATCTGTCATAGGACATATCCCTGGCACCCTCACCGGATAGCTTTCCCACGGTCTTTTTTACTGTCTTTTTAAAGCCGTTTTTTTTCAGATATCTTACGCCTCTGTAGAAAAAGGCTTTGAGCCCGTGTCCTCCTCCCAGCACCTCCGCATTGTAAGCGGTCTTGTCAAAAACAGATACCTCCTGTGCTCCTGATGCATCAGAAAATACGACTTTCACAGGCAGGAGCCCCTTTAGATCCTCGCAGACAAGCTCCACCCGAAACCCTGCCATATAATCCTTTGGCAGGTTATAAAGCTCCGTGACATCAGCCCTTTTATGCCTGTCTGTAATGGCATCTATCTTATTGTTTTTTCCGTCATATACAGTTATGTCCACTTCGGATCCCGAAAATGCCCAGCCCACCATAAGCAGGCCACTTTGTGATACCGTGTACACCTCCGTATTAACCTTTAACTCAGTTGACATTGTATTACTCCAAAGGTAAAACTACAGGGAATATCCTTCTGTAGATCTTTTTTAAAACCCATTTCCATCTGGGAGTGGAATAAGTAAGGGGCGGTGTGTGCACCACAGGCTCATTGCTGAATGTGGTGGTATACCTGTATCTGTAATCCGTCCCGTGTACATGCTGCTGGAAGGATTCCTCCATGCGGGTGTACACTATGTATTCCTCCGGCAAAAAGCCAAAGGCAAAAATAAAATTTTCCACCCTGCCGAATTTTTTAGACAGCTCGGACTCCACTGACTCGTATAAAAACCTGAGTGTCCGAACCTTAAGATAGTCAATGGGTACAGGAAAGTCCACCGCCCATTCATAGTCAAAGCAGTAGATATACCCGTCCTTTTTCCCAAAGTTATCAAAATTGCAGTCCAGATTACATTTTGTGACCGCCGGTCTGTCGTACTCCAAAATAGGATGGCTGCCAAAAAGCCTGCGAAACCCTTCGGTCTCCTTAAAGACCGTGACATACTGTCTGTTGAAATTGAATATGGGAGTCATTGCCTTTTTGATCTTTTTAACTATTGTCTTAGGAGAGTCTGAAACAAAATCCACCGACGACAAAAGACCCTCACCCTCTACAAACATAAAGTAAACAGTATCATCATCCCGCTCCACAGGCACCATCCATATCTCCCTGTACAGATCCCGCAAAAGCTCTCCGTTTTCCAAGATCTTGTGGAGATGTGGCACCGCATCAGGATGGGTGGCTGTCTTTTTCACCTTCTTTTTATCACCATCCCGGATGATCTCTGTTTTAAGCCGGTACTCCGGGGCACGCTGCTCATTGTATTTGACATAGGTGACATTTTCCAAAAGCTTTGACTTTTTAAAAAACAAAAATCCACCTATGGATGGGTGGGTAAATTCCTCTGCCTCCAGCACCGCAAAGTCATCTATCCTCACGATCTCAGAAGGCAAAAAAACATCCGGTCTGGCGCCGAAGCACACGAAATCATCAAAGCCCATGGATCTGACATGACTGATAGCCTCGGCAAAGGATCTTTTGTCTGTCAAAAACCCGGCTTCTGCGGCGCTCTTTGCCCACACCGGCACATCCAAAGCTCCTGAATTGGCGCACTCATATATACACCCCCACTTTTCCTTAAGGGCTCTGATGGGGTGGGACTCTATAATTGTATTTACCGAATTTTCCATTAAAGTCCCTCTGCAACCTCCACCAGGTATCTGCCATATTCTGTCTTCATCAATGGCTCTGCCAATTTAAGAAGCTGCTCTTTGTCGATAAAGCCACGCTTGTAAGCGATCTCTTCTATGCAGGATATATAAAGCCCCTGCCTCTTTTGGAAGGTGGAGACAAAATCCGCTGCTGCCAGAAGCATATCGTGGCTTCCGGTATCAAGCCAGGCAAAGCCCCTGCCAAGTGTCTCCACATGGAGATCCCCTCTTTTCAAATATGCCTCATTTACTGAGGTGATCTCAAGCTCACCTCTGGCGGAGGGCTTTATCTCCTTTGCTATGGAGATAACGTCATTGTCATAAAAATACAAGCCCGGAACCGCATAATTTGATTTCGGCTTTTGGGGTTTTTCCTCTATGGATATGGCTTTGCCGGTCTCGTCAAATTCAACCACACCATATTCCCTGGGATTTCTCACATAATACCCGAATATGGTGGCACCCTTTTCATTGGTGCTCCTGTCAAATGACTCTCTTAATACCTTTGAAAAGCTCTGTCCGTAAAAGATATTGTCACCCAAGACCAGCGCCACCGGATCAGAGCCTATGAAGCTCTCCCCGATCAAAAATGCCTCCGCCAGTCCATTGGGCGCTTCCTGCACGGCATAGCTTATCTCCATTCCCAACTGGCTTCCGTCGGATAAAAGCTCCCGGAATACAGGCAGATCCCTGGGGGTGGATATAATAAGTATTTCCCTGATCCCCGAAAGCATAAGCGTGGAAAGGGGATAATAGATCATGGGCTTGTCATACACCGGCATGATCTGCTTTGATATGGCTTTGGTCAGGGGATATAATCTGGTGCCGCTGCCCCCTGCCAGTATGATTCCTTTCATTTTTCACTCCTCTATTATTCTTTTGTCGCCGAAAGCTTGTCTGCAAGCCTGGCAACCCTGCTGGCATTTATCTCCATCTGCTTCCGTGAAAGCCTGCCCTCTCTTAAGGCATCTAAAATGTCTCTATGATCCTTACGGCTTCCGGGCATAAACAGATCGCCCCCTACTGCCGTCACTTCTGAAGCAGGCATCCTGTCATGTTTGGAATCCCGATCCGCATTGCCAAGCACATCTACCCACCAGTCCGTCATCACCACTCCGTCATAATCCAGATCGCAGCGAAGGACGTATCTGAGCAGGTCGCTCTTGGATGCACTGTGAGCTCCGTTTATAAGATTATAGCTGGTCATAATAGCCGCAGGATCGGCATATTTGATGCAGTATTCAAAGCCTCTTAAATAGATCTCTCTTAAGGCTCTTTCACTAACCACACTGTTGTTGTTGGACCTGTTGGTCTCCTGGTTATTGCAGGCAAAATGCTTTATTGTCACACCGCAGCCCTCATGAGCCTGAACTGCCTTTGTAATAGCTGCTGCAAAGGCTCCCGATACAAAGGGATCCTCTGAAAAATATTCAAAGTTTCTGCCGCATCTGATATCCCGGTGTATATTCATGCCGGGTGCCAGCCAGAGATTCACTCCGAAAAGCTGCATCTCCTCACCGACTATATCTCCGCACGCCTCTGCAAAGTCCACATCAAAGCTTTGGGCTATAGCTGTGGCAATGGGTATGGCGGTACAATACTGATGGTGTATATCGCTTTTGGATCTGGGTTTTTTCTCCATCACCTTCATGACGCCTTTGGCAGGTGCAGGTAATAGTTCCTGCATGGTCTCAGGCATGGTGTCACCCAATGGATGCACTCCCCCTTTGTCATCCTTAAAATACTCCCTGGCAAGTCTGAGTCCCGCAGGGCCGTCTGCCATTACCAGGCGCTTGATACCTAAGATATTAAAAGCCTCAGCAGTCTCTCCCACAGCTCCTGCCACACTGTAGATATCACCGCCCATCAGGTTACCTATGCTTCCGGTATCATAGGCTCCCAGCATCATAAATGACAGCTCATCATCACCATATTTTTCTATGCGTTCATCTATCTCATAATCCTTGTCGTAGTTTACCACCGTCTGGGGGATGGCTTTGGCTTTAAGCTCTATCACCTGTGCCTTTGCAGGCAGTCTGCCCCTGTGCTTGGATCTTTTTGTCTCCGGCTGCCAGTCGGTATAATCCGGGTTGTCTATGCCTGCATAGTTGTCCACTTTTTTAACCGTAACAGTCTCAGAAAGTCTGATCACACCACACAACTGTGTATCCACAGAGGATGTGCCCACCCTCAGATAGTAATCTCCATCCTCTAAGATGTAGGCTCCGCTCTTTTGGTCATATACCGTGATGTCTGACATATTAAAGCTGCAGGTCACCTTCTGACTCTTCCCGGCAGAAAGCTCTCCGGTCTTGGCAAATGCCACCAGCTCCTGATAGGGAGTGTCTATGGTCTTGTCCGGCTTTGACACATAAAGCTGCACCACCTCCCGCCCCGGAAGGCTGCCTGTGTTTTTAACCTCAAGGCTTACGCTTATCTTCTCGCCCTTAGCCTTGGTCTCTGCATCCGACAGCTTAAATGAGGTGTAGGAAAGTCCATAGCCAAAGGGGAACAAGGGTGCTTTGTCCACAGAGTCAAAATAGCGGTACCCCACATATACTCCCTCTTTGTAGTGGGTGTCATCCCTTTCTCCAAAATCACCTATATGGGGATAATCCGAAAATGCCGCCCAGGTGGTGGCAAGCTTTCCCGAAGGATTTGCCTTGCCCAAAATTATATCCGCAAGCACGGCGCCGGTCTCCACTCCAAGCTGGGACAGCACCAGTATATTGTCAACCACATCCGCTATGGGAGAAAGATCCACCGGTCCTCCTGCATTTATGACCAGCATGAATTTGTCATACTTTTTCTGGATGGTGAGGATATCCCTGATCTCAGGTCCGCTTAAAAGTATATCTCCTCCCACCGGTTTTCTGTCGCTTCCTTCACCTGATATACGAGAGAGCACGTATATAGCCACATCTCCATCACCCTCTATGGGAATATAGTATTCCGGCTCCGGCATGATCACCGACAGAGCCTCCATAACTGCAAGGGTATGGTTCTTGCGGGCTCTCTCCTTTATTTCCGACACATACTTTTCACGTGCCTTTTTGTATTCCTCATCATAGGCATCCAGCCACTCATCTGTGGTGATATTAAAACCTGCCTCCTTAAGCCCGTCATAGACATTTACAAAGAAACGGGAATTGACCTCCCCCGAACCGGTACCGCCCTTTACGGTGCGTCTGGCACCACTTCCAAAAAGCGCCAGATCACCGGCTTCATCAAGGGGAAAGTCCCCATTGCTTTTTAAAAGGACCGTGCATCCTGCCAGCCCCTCTCTGAGCCTTGCCAGATGCTCCCTCTCATATGGATGCATTATCATTATAAAACCCTCCTTATCTACCGCTTTCTCTTTTTAGTCGAACTAAGTCTTGCTTCTATGGCATCACAGATTATTTCAAGCGTCTGTATCCTGGCGTACTTTTTGTCGTTACCCAGAATGATATTCCAGGGAGCAAAGTCGGTGGAGGTGTATTGGATCATGTCATCCACTGCTTCCTCATACTGCTGCCATTTTTCCCTGTTGCGCCAATCCTCATCCGTCAGCTTCCATGCCTTGGCGGGATTTGCCGCCCGATCGTTAAACCTCCTGAGCTGTTCCTCGCTGTCGATATGGATCCAGAACTTCAGCACTATAGCTCCCCAGTCATACAACTGACGTTCAAAGTCGTTGATCTCGGAATAGGCTCTCTGCCAGTCAGCCTTGGAGCAGAAGCCCTCTATTCTCTCCACCATGACCCTGCCGTACCAGGTTCTGTCAAATATGGCAAAATGTCCGTCATGGGGCAGACGTTTCCAAAATCTCCAAAGGAAATGTCTGGCTTTTTCCCCCTTGTCCGGGGATGCTATGGGAAGCACCTCATAGCCTCTGGGATCCAGAGCCTCGGATACCCGCTTTATATTGCCTCCCTTACCGGCTGCATCCCAGCCCTCATAGGCTATGATCACAGGGATACGTTCTTTATAGATCCGGTTATGAAGCTTTGAAAGTTTCTTTTGAAGTTTCTTAAGCTTCTTTTCATATTCCTCTTCACTAAGGGTCTTATCAAGCTTTATGTCACGAAGCTTGGGCATGGGCTTAAAATTATACCAGCCTGGATTGATAACAGAATACCCGTCCTTTAGTGCGGCATCCCGTTTTTCCTTTTCCGAAAGAGCCTTTTCAATGGACTCGCTTACTATCTTAAATACCTGATATGTGCAGGCTCTCTCGTTCATGGATGAAACCACATGCCAGGGTGCCTCTGCAGTATCAGTGTATGTGAGCATCTCGTCAAATGCTTCATAATATGTGTCGTATTTGCGGTTTTCCTCTTCATCCTCACCGGTGACGCGCCACTTTGTGTTGGAATCGGCTTTTAAGGCTTCCATCCGCTTTTTCTGTTCTTTTTTAGAAATATGCAAAAAGATCTTTATGATCACATAGCCATTATCATAAAGGCCTCTCTCGAAATTTTTGATCTCGTTCATGTGGCGGGAATTGGTGGTATCATCCACATGGTTTTTTATACGCAGGGTCGAGACCTCCTGATACCAGGATCTGTCCATCACCGTCATAAGTCCCGCTTCGGGTATGGTAAGCCAGTGACGCCACATCACCGGTTCCCTCAGCTCCTCCATGGTAGGCGGAAGTGTATTTACCATGGTAAACCATCTGGGATCGAAGTTTTTGATAAGACGGGAAATGATCCCTCCCTTACCGGCTCCCTCCCAGCCTTCAAAGAGAATGATCACCGGAAGGTTAGCCGCCTTAATGGGACCGTCCAGTGTGCGAAGCTTTTCCCTGAGCGGTGCTATTTTCTCCTTGTACTCTTCCTTTGAAAGCTTTTCCTTAAGATCTATTCTTGAAAGCATAATAAATCCCCCCTTTTCAATCCGGCTGCTGCCGACCCCGGCTAATGAATACACAGAAAATATTATACCCCTATTTCCACAAATTGGATAGATGTATTTTCATAACTTCGGCTTTCCTAACATACACTTTTTGATGTAGAATGTCCTTAATG
The DNA here is from genome assembly GCA_946630825.1 of uncultured Lachnospiraceae bacterium. GTDB lineage: Bacteria > Bacillota > Clostridia > Lachnospirales > Lachnospiraceae > JAILEN01. The sequence goes on along the minus strand of CAMOZG010000003.1, from coordinate 8,861 downwards.
TTTGAAACGGAGGCACAAGCTTATGGGAGAAAGACTAACCAGATCGGATGTGGAAAAGATCAAGGCAGAGATAGAGGACCGGACACTGAATGAACGTCCAAAGATCCTGGCAGATCTAAAGGAGGCAAGGGCTCAGGGTGATCTGTCAGAAAACTTCGAATACTACGCAGCCAAGAGGGCAAACGGTCAGAATAACAGCCGCATACGATATCTGGAAAATATGCTTAAAAACGCAACTATCGTAGAGGACCAGACCGTGGACGGAGAGGTAGGATTAAATAACAGGGTAACTGTATTTTTCCCGGATGACGACAGCGAGGATACCTTTAAACTTGTAACTTCAATCAGAAGCAACTCACTAAAGGGCAAAGTCAGTATTGAGTCCCCCTTGGGAAAAGCCCTTCGCGGAGCCAAAGTTGGAGAGAGGCGCATGGTAAAGGTAAATGATGAGGTGTCCTATCCCATAGAGATACGTGCCATTGACCCCGATACTGATGACAGCGAAGATGAGATAAAAAAGTTTTAACTATTCAAAAGGAGCGAAGCGGATTCGAGCTGGTTCTGAATAGTTACAAAAATTTTTAGAAAGGATGTAATATGCCAAGAGATAAGATCATAATAAGGACAAGCGGCATAGGCATACTCGCAAATATATTTTTGGCAGCATTTAAAGCGGCGGTGGGGCTTATTTCCAATTCAATAGCAATAGTTTTAGATGCTGTAAACAATCTGTCAGATGCCCTTTCCTCTTTGATTACCATAATCGGCACCAAGCTTGCAAATAAGCCTGCGGACAAGGATCATCCCTTCGGTCACGGCAGAGTGGAATTTTTAAGCGCCCTTATTATATCCGCCATTGTTCTTTACGCAGGAGTCACCTCCCTGATCGAGTCCATAAAAAAGATCATAGCCCCGGAGCTGCCGGACTATTCGCCCGCTACTCTCATCATTGTCACTGTTGCCATTCTGGTTAAAATAGTTTTAGGAACCTATGTTAAAAAGACCGGTGAAAAGGTGAATTCCGATTCACTGATAGACTCAGGTAAGGATGCTCTTTTGGATTCCATAATCTCCCTTACCACCCTTATAGCTGCCGGTATATATATTATCTGGCATGTCTCCACGGAGGCATATTTAGGTGCCATTATTTCCCTTGCCATCATAAAGTCCGGTTACGAGATGCTTACAGATGCCATTAGTACCATCTTAGGCGAGAGAGTTGATTCCGATCTTGCCAAGGATATTAAAAAGGTTATCTGTGAAAGTGATGAGGTTCACGGTGCCTATGATCTGGTCCTCCACAGCTATGGTCCCGACAAGTATACAGGTTCTGTCCACATAGAGGTGGATGACTGCATGACTGCCGCACAGATAGATTCCCTCACCCGGGATATATCCAGAAGAGTGTATGAACGCTTTGGCGTGGTGATGGCTGCTGTGGGGATCTATTCCAGCAATACCACCGACAGCTTTTCACTTTCTGTGGAGCAATTTGTCCGGGAAACCGTAAAGGATTATTCCGATGTGCTGCAGATCCACGGATTTTATCTGAACAAAGAAAAAAAATCCATTACCTTTGACGTTGTAATGGATTTTTCCTCCCAGGATCCCAAAAAGGTGTATATGAGTATATTTGAAAAGGTTCATGCCAGATATCCGGAATACACCCTTCACATCCAGATGGATACAGATGTAAGTGATTAAAACATGCAGCAAGTCATCAGTCCTCTGCCACTCCAATGACAGCCAGTGGCAGGGGACTTTTATTTATATGGTCTATGGCTTCAGACAGGGTCTTATAGGGGATGGTAACTATGTAGTTTCCCGTGGAGTTTTTCCTGTAGGAATTATGTACCGAATAGCCCCTGGAATCTGTGGTGATACACACTATATGAAGTCCGCTGGTTAATCTTTTGGAATCATTCATGGTTATGACTATAAATGCCTTATAGCTTTCTCCGAATCTGTCCATGGAATTTCTTGAGCGCCAGAAGGAGAGCCTTGTTTTCTTAAAAATCCTCTTAATATAAAGATATATTGGAAATATGGATGTTCCGAATGCCCCGCCCATTACCGTGGCAAATCTCTCAAAATCCCATATCAGATTGGATAGGGCTGCCGGGGCTCCCACCCTTGGCACCCGGTTAAAATACACCAGCAGATTCCAGACTGCGATCACCCCGCAGCCGGAGTATGCCATGTTGGATCTGGGATGCCATCCGTATTTTATGGAACCCCACTGTGCCTGGTTTTCAATATAAAAACGTCTGGTGACACGTCGAAAAAAGGGCGCATTTATAAGCGCCCTTTCGTTATGTGAAAAATGCTTTTTTGCCAGACTTTTTGTGATCATATTTTTATAACATGTGAGCTCTGAGTTCCTCTCCCGAAAGAGGTGACAGATATGAAGGAGCTATATCAAACATGGTCTTTGCGCCGGACATTCCCTCGGAATTCATACGGTATGCCGCCCTGGCACAGGCTGCCAGCACCGAACCGGTAAATTCGGGGTTGGAATCCAGCTTTAGGCTGTATTCAATTACGTGCTTGTTATCTCCAGTATTTCCGGAATAGATAACTGATCCGCCATGGGGCAGACCGCTGTATTTTTCGTTTAATTCCTCCTGGGAGATGAATGTAACCGTGGTATCGTAGTCCGCAAAGTAGTTTGGCATGGTCTTGATCTCATTTTCTATTTTAGCAAGATCGGCTCCCTCTTTTGCCACTACAAAACATTCACGGGTGTGCTTGTCCCTGGTGGAAAGAGTGGGATTTTCTCCGTTTCTCACCTTCTCCACCGCAGCTTCTACAGGCACGGTAAACTGTCTTGCATCTGCCACCCCATCTATGCGTCTTATGGCATCAGAATGTCCCTGGCTTACTCCCCTGCCCCAAAAGGTATAATCATTTCCGCCGGGAAGTATGCTGTGGGCATATAACCTGCTTAAAGAAAACATCCCCGGATCCCATCCGCAGGAGATCACTCCAACTTTATTTGCAGCCTTTGCCGCCTCATCCACATTTGCAAAGTGGGTGGGGATATTGGCATGGGTGTCGAAGCTGTCTATCACATTGTACATAGCCGCATACTTAGGCGTCATCTCGGGCAGATCCGTAGCACTGCCGCCGCAGATTATAAGCACATCTATCTCATCCTGCATATTTTCGAGAGCATCCGTTGAAAGCACCTTGGCTCCGGGAGTATTGATACTTATACCTGCAGGGTCACGTCTGGTAAAAACTGCCACAAGTTCCTGATCATCATTTTTTGCAACAGCCTTTTCAACCCCCTTACCCAGGTTGCCATAGCCTAAAATTCCAATCTTCATGTTCACATTTCCTCCTTTAATGACTTCTTTGATATCCGTTTTTTTGATAATAGGCTTCTTTATTTACATACATGGCATCGTCAGCCCGCTTAAACACCGTCCTGTAGTCGCTGTCCTCACCGGGAATATACACCGCAAATCCCTTGGAGACAGAGATCTCCATTTCATAATTCTTTTCCTGGGTATTAAACCTGTCAAGACTTGAATCAAACTCCTTAAATATCTCCTGCATATCATCAGAGGTGAAGCCGGAGATTATCACTATAAATTCATCTCCGCCTAACCTGTAGACATCATTTTCTCCAAAGGAGCGCTTAAGGAGCATGGCTGTATCACGTATTACGATATCGCCCTTCTCATGTCCTAAGTTATCATTGATATTCTTAAGTCCGTTAATGTCCATGATAGCCAGCGCAAAGTTGGCTTTTCCGGCTTTGATCTGCTCATCATATTCTTTTGCAATATCCCCGTAGGCAGTCCTGTTGCCCACTCCCGTCATGCCGTCAATATATGCCCGGGCACGAGCCTCATCAATATACAGCTTCAGTTCTTTGTGAATATTAAGGATCTTGGCACTTAGCTTTGACAGCTCATCATCATAATTGATGCCTGCATGTCTGGCAGGATCCAGAGTAAAGACCTCTCCCACGGATTCGCCGTCCCCTATGCCTATCTCCCTGGCAAGCCCCTCCAGATCGGAGGACAGATCACCCAGCTCGGCATTAACATCCTTAAACTGCCGTCTGATTCTGTCGGTAATGGCTATAACGATTATGCAGCCTACAAAAAGGGACAGCAGACTAATGGCTAAAATGATCCTTCGATTGGAGTTCATCTGATCGTCATACCACTGGGTATCAAAATCAACTCCAACTATTCCCACCACCTTCCGGTCGGAATTATAAATAGGACTGTAGGCAGTGTAGAATTTACCCCACTGATCCTCTGTGGGAAAGCTTTCTACCGAAGCCACTCCATCTGAAGCCTTGTCCATGGCGGGGCTGAATACCACTTCTTCACCAAACTCCGCCGGATCCACCGGGTCGGGATCCACCGTGAAAACGTACTTTTTGTCTCCCACCTTTTTGGCACCGTATATATAATCCAGCCTGATATTCCTTTGGAATATGGCAAACTGATCCATGACCCGCTGATAGTCCGCACTCCCCACGTCGGCTTCTGTCATCCTTTCCAGAAAATCTCCGTCTATGGTTTCCGCCGCAACATTGGCTATATCAAGCATCCTGTCATCCATAATTGATCTGAGGGCATCCTCTGATTTCATCAGAAGAACTCCACCCAGCCCCAGGTTGGCAGCCAGCAGAACAACTGTCACAATGGTTATCAGTTTTGCCCTGTATGTAATTCTTTTCTTTTTCCCCTCTGTCAAAGCAACTACCTCATTGATGCTTTTCCCCTCAGACATAGTGTCTGTTGATATAGAATTTTATCACTTTTTTGTCCAAAAGTCACCAAATATCATTTTTCTGCTTTGCGAAACTCCCGGGGAGTCATGCCGAAGTATTTTTTAAACTGCAGATTGAAGTATGAAATATTGTCAAATCCGTGATCTGTTGCGATCACGGCAACAGAGTCAGAGGTCTCCTCCAATGCCCGGGCAGCCTCCTGGATCCGGTAGTGAATGATGTACTGGATACAGCTCATTCCCACATACTGACGAAATAGGCTCATGAGATAGCTCTCACTAAAACCCGCCAGATCTGCAAGATCGGAGATTTTTATTTTCTCCCGATAGTGCTCGGAAATGTATTGAAGCACAGCTTTGATCTGCTGACGGTTTTCAGCTGCATTCCGGCTTTCCGTAGTTTCTTTCACGTAGCCGTTTTTAAAAAGAAGCAGGATCACATTTAATAATTCTGCCTTTAAGCTGATCTCAAAAAATGCAGGCTTATTAAGGAAGAAATCCAGTGAACGCAAGAAAGCATCTTTGATATTGGCATATCCGGGATCCCCCGGCTTTATCCGCTCCGGCATCTGAAAGTAACCCTCCTTCATGGGTCGCATGTACTTGGCTGCAGATATATCCTGGCTTTTTGCCCCCAGATAATCCAGATGAAATACCAGACTGTCTGTAAGCATGGTCTCTCCGGGTATCTCAGAGGCGGAGTGAATACAATAAGGCGGGATCAGAAGTATATCCCCAGCCCTGACACGGAAGGTTTTTTGTCCGACCTTGTAATCGGATGTCCCCTCCCGAACCAGTGTGATCTCCATTTCTTCATGCCAGTGAAGTGCAAGCTCTGTGTACGTCTCCGGCACAAAACAGTGATAGCTGTTCACAGGCAAAATAATGCTGCCGTGCCGGGCATTTTCTCTCGGAACATTAAGGGTCGTTTCGTTTTTCATTTCCCACACCTGATCCTCCCCGCGAAATCATAGGATAGTGTTATAATTCCGACGGATTTTTATAGATTTGGTTTCTGATACATTGTATTATACTATTAAATTCGAATCAACAGATACATTTTTTTAAAAGGAGGGCGATTACAATGGCGGCAAAATGGCTTAAGGATACTGTTTTTTATGAGATCTATCCCCAATCATTCAAGGATTCAAACGGGGATGGTATCGGGGACATCAACGGAATAACGCAAAAACTTGACTATATCAAGGGGCTGGGCTGCAATGCACTCTGGATCAACCCCTGCTATGACTCACCCTTTAAGGATGCGGGCTATGATGTCCGTGACTATAAAAAAGTAGCTCCCCGGTACGGCACCAATGAAGATCTCTTTAATCTTTTTGACGAGGCTCACAAAAAAGGCATCCGTGTTTTGCTTGATCTGGTTCCCGGACATACCTCGGAAGAACACCCCTGGTTTCTGGAGAGCAAGAAGGTTTCCCATAACGAGTATTCCGACCGCTTCATCTGGACGGATTTCTGCTTTAAGGGAGCAAACGGTCTGCCCTATGTGGGGGGCGAAAGCGACCGCAGCGGATGCTATATCCTGAACTTTTTCAAATGCCAGCCCGCTCTTAACTACGGTTTTTACAGGGTCACTGAGCCCTGGCAGAAAAGCTATCTGGATCCTGCTGCCATAGCCACAAGAGATGCAATAAAGGATATCATGCGGTTTTGGCTTTCACATGGATGCGACGGTTTCCGTGTGGATATGGCATCATCTCTGGTAAAGAATGACGACGAGAAGAAAACCGGCACCAGTGCAGTGTGGAAGGATGTACGCCGTATGCTTGATACGGAATTTCCGAATGCTGCAATGATAGCCGAGTGGAGCAATCCCCCTCTGGCACTGCGGGCAGGATATGATATGGATTTCTGCCTCAACGAACACGGCGGCGGCTACTCTACTTTGATGCGGGATTATTATAACCACGGCGGAAGTATTCACGGTGATGTAAATGCAGAGGATCACAGCTATTTCAAAAAGGATGCCGGTGGAAATATCAACCGTTTTCTGGATCAGTATCTTTCCTGGTATGAGGACACAAAGGATAAGGGATACATCTCGTTGATCACCTGCAACCACGATACCATCCGCCCCAGCTACAATCTGACTGTGGATGAGATGAAGCTTGCTTATGCGTTTATTTTTACCCTTCCCGGCGTTCCCTTTTTGTACTATGGTGATGAGATCGGAATGAAATACCTTGATGTGCCCACAAAGGAAGGCGGATATTTCCGCACCGGTTCCAGAACTCCCATGCAGTGGGATGGCAGTGCAAATCTCGGCTTCTCCGAGGGCAAAGAATCGGATCTCTATCTTCCTGTGGATTCATCACCGGAGGCACCTACGGTAGAGGCGCAGGAATCCGATCCTGATTCACTTTTAAATACAGTGCGTTCGCTTCTTAAAATGCGCCACACCGAAGAGGACCTGCAGGCAGATGCAGATCTGCGCTTCATATGCACTGATGCAGACAAGCCCCTGGTTTACAAAAGAGGCTCTCTCCTTTGTGTTTTAAACCCCACGGGAAGTAAGCTTGAGACCCCTCTTCCTGCTGACATTGCAGGTTCTTTGCATGGGGAAGTTTTGCTGAAGATCGGTGAGGTTTCTACAGATAATGAAAAGGTTTGCGCTGATGCCCAGTCCTTTGCAGTAATAAGATAAGCCTGTCTTTACTATAAAACCTCCCGGTCACTGTTGTAGTTCCAGTGGCTGGGAGGTTATTTTTTTCACTGGTTTACCGAAGCCTCAAAACCGCTAATGCTGCATAATGCATGACCTCAAATTTTTCCGGTGCGATCCTGTCAAGTAATTCTCTGTGTTCTCTATCCCACCTGGCTAATTCTTCCTCTGATAATGAGGCACCCACCCCTCTGCAGGCTTTCATTCTCCCGTGCCAGTACTCTCTGGTAAATGGCACCATCAGATCATATTCCTCATGGTCTTCCAGCTCAAAATACTCATAGGCAATATCCGGTATGCGGATCGGATGCCTTGTTTCTTTTGCCCCTGACCATTTCGGACTGTATTTAAGTACAAGCGCTTCACTTGCACCTGCGATCCTGTCTTCATAGGGCAGCCATGCCATATAAAGAATAAGAAGCTTCCCGTCTGTTTTCAAAAGCTTTGCCAGCTTCGGCATAACCTTTTCATGATCAAAATACCAAAAGCACTGACAGGCTGTGATCACATCAAAGCTCTCCCTTGGAAAGTCCAGTTGTTCTGTCGGCACAGCAAAAAAATCTATTTTCATATCAGAAGCAGCCGCCAGTTTCTTTGCCTGCTTTATCTGCTCCGGTGAAATATCCGTCCCTGTCCATTTGGCACCATACCTGTACATATTGCGGGGAAGCACACCTGTCCCCGTCCCGATATCCAGAACACTCTGTCCTTCTATGCAAAGTCCCCTGTCCACAATTTTTTTATAAAACTCTTCCGGGTAGATATCTCTGTATCTGGCATATTCCTTTGAAGCTCTTCCCCAATCAAATGCCTTCCCGGAGTCTACCCGCTCATCCCGTATTTCCATGGCTTCAAATTCCGAACCTGCCAAGATCCACCTTTCCGTTTTGAACAACAATTCCATCTGCCTCTAAAAGTTTCTTCTGTACTCCAGCTCCCCCAAAAACGTACTCGTCTGCCAACTCTCCTTTAGCGTTTACCACCCTGTAGCAGGGGATATTTTCAAAATCCGGATTCTTGTGCAAGGCATTCCCTACTGCTCGACTCATCTTTGGATTTCCTGCCATAGCAGCCACCTGTCCGTAAGTTGCCACCTTGCCCTGTGGGATACACTTTACAGCTTCGTATATACGTTTTGTAGGACAGTCTGTAACCAGGTCATAGCTCTCCCCAATCATGCGTTTCACTTCATCATCAGGAATACTGCCATCTAAAATTACAGTGTTCCAATGCTCCTTGTTCTGATGATACCCCGGAAGTACGGCATCATAAGTACACCTCCATAAGTCTCGCCACTCCGGATCACATTTCAGATTCAAACAAACCTGACCATCTTTTTCATATGACCATAAAAATGCTTTTTTACTGGGCTTCACCCTGATGAGCTGCCAGTTCTGGTCGTGAAACGGAGCCTCCTGATAAG
>CAMOZG010000002.1 GCA_946630825.1 uncultured Lachnospiraceae bacterium | reverse complement strand
ACAGCAGACAATAGAAAATATTGTGCATACCGAGTACAGCGAGGTGATGCAGAAATCCTACATTGACTATGCCATGAGCGTGATCATAGCCAGAGCCCTGCCGGATGTGAGAGACGGTCTTAAGCCGGTGCAAAGAAGGGTGCTTTATGACATGCATGAGCTGGGGATCCGCCCTGACGGTGCTTTTCGTAAGTGTGCCCGTATAGTGGGTGATACCATGGGTAAATACCATCCCCACGGTGACAGTTCCATCTATGAAGCACTGGTGGTTATGGCACAGGATTTCAAAAAGGGCTGTGCCCTGGTGGACGGACACGGTAATTTCGGCTCCATAGAAGGTGACGGAGCAGCGGCAATGCGATACACCGAGGCAAGGCTTCAGCAGCTTACGGCGGATGCATACCTGTCCGATCTGGACAAGGATGTGGTGGACTTCATGCCCAACTTTGACGAGACCGAGCGGGAGCCTGTGGTACTGCCGGTTCGTGTGCCCAATCTTTTGATAAATGGTGCCGAGGGTATTGCGGTAGGTATGGCAACCTCCATTCCCACCCACAATCTTGGAGAGGTGATAGACGGGGTCATTGCCTATATGAAAAACCCGGATATCAATACCAAAGAGATGATGCAGTACATTCCGGGACCGGACTTCCCCACAGGTGGCATAGTGACAAACATGGATGAGCTCCATGCCATTTACTCCACCGGCACCGGAAAGATCAAGCTTCGTGGCAAAGTGGAGATAGAGCAGCTTAAGGGAGGCCACACAGCAGTGGTGGTCACAGAGATCCCCTACACCATGATAGGCGCCGGTATCGGCAAGTTTTTAGTGGATGTGGCAGCTCTTTCCGAAAACAAGCTGACCAATGACATAGTGGATATCTCCAATCAGTCCTCCAAGGAGGGCATAAGGATAGTTATTGAGCTTAAAAAAGGAGCTGACGTAGATTATTTCCTAAACCTTTTATACAAAAAGACCAGGCTTGAGGATACCTTTGGAGTAAATATGCTGGCGGTGGCAGACGGCAAGCCCGAGACCCTTGGACTGGTCCCCATTATCCGCCACCATGTGAACTTCCAGTTTGAACTGGCAACCAGAAAATACACCACCCTCCTTAAAAAGGAGCGGGAGAAAAAGGAGGTCCAGGAGGGACTCATAAAGGCATGTGACGTAATTGACCTTATAATCGAGATCCTCAGGGGCTCAAAGAGTGTGGGAGATGCCAGAGAGTGCCTTACCCACGGTGAGACCAAAAACATCAAATTCAAATCGGAACAGTCCAAAAAAGATGCGGCTCTTTTGGAATTTACCGAGCGCCAGGCAGATGCCATTCTTCAGATGAGGCTTAGACAACTGGTAGGACTGGAGATAGAAGCACTCCGGTCACAGTATGCCGAGACCATGCAGCGCATAGCCGACTACACCGATATTCTGGAAAAGCGCTCATCCATGGCAAAGGTCATCATAAAGGAGCTTAAGGAGTATAAAAAGAAATACTCCAAAGAGCGCCTGACCACCCTTGACAATGTGGCTGAGGCAGTGGTGGAGGAAAAGCCCATTGAAGAAATGGATGTGGCTGTGCTTTTAGACAGGTTTGCCTATGCCAGGGTTGTGGATATGCCTACCTACGAGAGAAATAAAGAAGCTGCTGAGGCAGAGTGCAAAAAGATCATCTTCTGCAAAAACGTGGACAAGCTTTTTGCCTTTACCGCCTCAGGCAGGCAGTTTATGATAAAGGTCCTGGATCTGCCCTTCGGAAAGTTCAGGGACAAGGGTCAGCCCATTGACAATGTAAGTAAATTTGACGCCTCCACTGACAGGGTGCTCTATATCGAGGCAATGAATAATCTGGTGGCAAAAAAGCTTTTGTTCTGTACCAAAACCGGTATGATAAAGCTGGTCATGGGAGAGGAATTTGATGTGACAAGGCGGGATTCCATGGCTACAAAGCTTGCTGAGGGTGACGAGGTCATCTGCGTGGGTGCTATAAGCTATGATGACACTTTGGTGATGCAGTCTAAAAACAGCTACTTTTTGCGTATCGAGGCAGAGACTGTTCCCGAAAAGAAAAAAGCTGCCATTGGAGTCCGGGGTATGAAGCTGGACAAAAAGGATGAGCTGGTTGCCGCCTATCTTTTGCACAGCGGTGACAATACGGAGGTAGAGGTAAAGGGTAAAAAGATCGCCCTTAACCGTCTGCATATTTCCAACCGGGATACCAAGGGTTCCAAACGGTAAAATGGGGAATCTCTATTTTTGATGGTAATATCCCCGGTGTTGTAGTACAATGGATGATGTAAATTAAAGTACACACGGATGCACAGGAATCGTGAGGGATGAAATGAAAAAAAACGAAAGCAATACAGCCAGGGAAAATTCCAATTTCACGGGTATGATGGCTGTCGTAATGATCTCTGTTTTGTTTCTGGTCATTGGCGGCATCATGATATTTTTCCCCCAGGTGCACATTATGAATTTTGTCTATGTCATGGGAGGCTTCCTTCTGGTGGCAGGTGCCTGGGAGATAGTCAGGTACTTTATCAGGGAGGAGTACCGCAACATAGCAAACTTTGATTTCTCGGCGGGAGTCATACTTTTGATAGCAGGCTGTGTGCTTATTGTAAGAGCCGAGGCGGCGGCAGCATTTATATATATGATATTCGGTGCATTGGTGCTGGTTTTGGGAGTGACCCTGCTTCAGCATACCTTTGCCCTTAAGGCGCTTAAGTCCGCAGGCTGGGTGGTGACTCTGATCCTTTCGGCAGCTCTGGTTTTGTTTTCTGCAGCCATACTTTTGGACTATAACGGCATGTTTTCCACCGGACTTCTGACCTACTACCTGCTGGCAGGCTCCGGACTTTTGGGACTTTTGTCCCTGCTTTGCGTAGGTATCAGGATCAGACATTTTGAGCATGACATCATGGTTCAAAAAAAGAGATATTTGGATGAGGACTTCTTTGCATACAATAACTCCACCCAGGGCATTGGCAAAAAGCCTGAGGAGCACGTTATTGATGTGCCGGATCACGACCGGATAGAGGACAAGAAAAGTGAGGATGAAAATCCCGATAAGGCTGCCCCGGAGACCGGGGATGGGCAGGATACAGAGGATGATATCTTTGAGGAAGAGGGCATAGTAGAGCAGGAAAAGGAGAAAAAGCTCTCCTTTAAGGAAAGGCTTACCGCCCTTAGAGCAAAGAAAAAGAACCAGGAGCCGGACGAGACGGTTTTTGAAGAGGAATAGCACGGGGATATGGCAAATATTTATGATTATATAAAATGGAGAGGGGATCTGACCTTTGATGTGGATCCCTTTAACGAGGTTGATAATCTGATACTTGCGGAGCTGGCATATACGGATTTCGGCGGTATCGTCTCTTCGGATAAAAATGAGCCCATACCCCTTAAGGACGTATGCGCTAAGTTTTTTGAAATGCATACCGAAGAGGAGATCATGGATACAGTCATGTCCGTAAAGGTGGCTCCTTTTCTTATGAAGCCCATGGTGGAAAGCAATCGGTTTAAAAAGCTTAAGCTCTGCGCCTATGTAAACGAGATAGATAACGACACCCAGATCCAGTTTTCGGCAGTGACATTTCTGCTTCCCGACAATACCTACTATGTGGCATACAGGGGGACTGACAGCTCCATGATAGGCTGGAAGGAGGATTTTAACATGTCCTACCTTTATGAGACTCCGGGACAAAAGGCTGCCGTCATGTATCTTAACGACAAGTTTAAAAGATGCCGCAAGCCCCTCCGAGTAGGAGGACATTCCAAGGGCGGCAATTTTGCGGTTTTTGCCGCTTCATTTTGTCTGAAATCAATTCAGGATAGGATCATAAACGTGTACTCCAATGACGGTCCGGGATTCAGGGATGAGGTGATAAATGCACCGGGGTATAACAATATCCTCCCCAGGATAATCTCCATTGCTCCCGAGCAGACCCTTGTAAGCGTCATCCAGTCCAACAAGCTTAAGAACATGTATGTTAAAAGCTCCAAAAAGGGCATAGAACAGCATGATGCCACCACCTGGCAGGTGTTGGGAAATAAATTTGAATACACCAATAAGTCCGCGGAGTCAGAGGTGGTGGATAAGGCAATGCACGATTGGCTTTTGGGAATATCTGACGAAAAGCGTGAGAAATTTGTGGACATACTCTTTGATCTTCTGATGGCAGGCGGAGTCAATACCACAGACGATTTCGTAGCCGGGGGTATTAAAAAGATCACTGATATTTTAAGAAGCATCAAGGAGCTTGACAAGGAGGACCAGGAGCTTTTGTGGAGTGTCTTTGGACGGCTTTCGGAGAGCGTGGAGAAAAAGTCCTACGAGCACATATTAAATATAGCAAAAAAGAAGTTCAAGGAGCTTGAACTTCCAAACTTTATTTCTGTTAAGATTGAGACCTGATAAACACGATCTATATCTTACTTAAAAGCATATAGGCATTTTTGTAATTATCTTCACGGCCCTGGTGCAAAAGAAAATCTATATCATTCTGCACTTCTTTTTTGTCAAAGAGGGCTACCACCTCGGGGCAGTAGCGGCTGCCGGCACCATCACGAAATTCCTGCATAAGGTTTTTGACAGTGACAGAATTATCCTTATAGGATCTGCCAATGCTGTCGGTGGCAGCATCAATGCAGTCTGCCAATGTCACTATGGATATAAGCAGCCTGTCGGGGGAGTTTACAATATCAAAGCCCTTGGGATATCCACGGGATCCGTCATACCAGCAGTGGTGTCCCACCACTATGTCGTGATACTTGGCAAGTGCGCGGTAACGGTCCAAATGGTGGACGGCATTTTGGGGATGCTCCATGATTATCTCATAGTCCTCATCAGAAATATTGCGCCAGTAGATGAAAATTGTATCGGTCATACAGATCTTGCCGAAATCATGGCACATGGCTGCGTGATACACACGAAAGAGGATATCGCTCTTATGACTGATGACCTCATCTACATCCTTATATCCCATTACCCCTACAAAGGCGTCAGGATCTTCCATCAAAAGATGCTCGCAGAGACAACGTGATATCCCTGCCACCTGAAGGCTGTGTACGTAGGTGGGAGGGTGGAGTGCTGCCATGCAGTTAAGTCCCATTTTTTCAAAATTTATCTCTCCGGGAATGGCAACAAACCGCTCTAAAAATGAGGAGAGATACTCCAGCAAAAATGAAAACGACTCGGAATTTTTGCTGTGGAGAATGTACTCGGAGATCTGCCGGTACAGCCACCGCAGGGTGTCATAGGCGTCCTCGTTTATGGTGTCGGCATTGATCGTAGCCATGTATTCGGTGGGAATGAAAATATTGGCAATGACGGAGTACATATCGTATTTTTTATTGGAGTACTTCTCGTACATGAGAAGAAGTCTCTCTCTGTACTCTGACAGATCTATCCTGCCGGAGTAGTAGGAGTTTCTCAAAACGATAAGATCCAGATGTACAACAGGCAAAAGCTTGTCGCAGGTCTCGGGATCACTGTTCCAAAGCTCCTTAAGCCGATCTACATACTCAGCCACCTCGTTACACTGAAGAGGGGTAAGATGCCACTGATTGCCGTTTTCGGTAAGCTGTCCCATATGCTCCATACACCGGATGACGTGTTTTTGCCAGTCAAAGCCGGGAGTATTGTCCACGTAAAAAGCATCATCAGCGTAGTCAATGGATGTGACCAGTGCATTGATCCGCAGATCATTGGTGGCTTCATCAGTGGTGTAATAGGTATCATATAAAGCAGCATAGAATCTGGACTGGGACAGCAGGGTGGATCTGGCATCCACACTTAAGGTAAGGTATTTGTCATGGTCAAGATATTTTTCCATGAGTCCCCAGGCTCTAAGCCCGTCCCGCAGATATTTTTCCGGAAGCTCCTTTGAGATCCTGATGCGGTTGACCCGGTCCATATTGTTATAGCAGGCGTAGATGTGATTGCTGGCATGCTCTATGATAAGCTCGTCGTCAGCTTTTTTTACGGCGTCATCCAAAAGACGTGAGGAGATCACATAAAGCAGGGTAAGATCCAGTTCCTCTTCGGGCCAGGGGTTTAAAAGAAAGTGGAGAAACTCCGTCAGATCCGAGACCACAGCATCATCCAAAAGCTCATCAGACTCGATAATGGGGTACACATACTTTTTTAGCATATCCCGGTTTTTGGTAGCCAACTCACCTATATCACTGAAATTCTCTTTAAGCAAAGCACTGTATTCATCAGCGGTCTCTGCAAGATTTATGTCCGGTGATGAAAGCTTTCTGATGAGAAGGGTCCTCTGGACAAAAGCATCCAATTCTGTTTTTAATACACTTTGAGCTGCCATATACTATCTCCTTTAAAGTGATTATAATTTATAAGACATTTTAGGTCAAATCTGTTTGACCAAAAAAGAGGATTATTATAAAATATCCCTATGAATGACAGATTGAAAAAATATGTAGAAAATACGGCTAAGATCCGGGAACTTTCCACACCCGAGGTCGTTAATATGAAAAATGCTGCAGATTACAGCATGAGGCTTCGTCATAATTTCATTTCCATTGGCAAACTGGCAAATGAAAACCGACAGATCCTACAGGAGGAGCTTTTTCCCTATTTAGAGGATGGGGTACATATTTCCCAGGAACAGCTTAATGACCTGGGGGAGTTTTGTGATGAGCTTTTGGATGCCTACAATCTGGATAATCTGGATCCTGCCATACATGATATGCTTTCCAGAAAGCTTTTGGACACCGCCAGGGATGATGAGGATGCAGGAGAGGTGGTCTTGGGCATAGACAGGGAGATAGTGTCATGCTATACCATGATGAATATTACCCAGCGGCTTATTTCTTTCCCGGAGATCGCAGATGCCTACAGGAAAAGGGGCTTTAACGCAGCAGCCCAGATAGTGGATCTTTTGGATCCTGAGGCCTTTGCCGCCTTGCCTGATGACGAAAGCAGGGAGCTTGTGCTTATAAACTCCAGATATATGTGGTCCCTTTATGAGGGTCAGAGGCTTTCAGAGGATGAATCAAGACGCAATTACGAAATGCTGGTCAAGGCACTTTCTTTGGCGGACGATCCCGAGTATGTCAAAAGACTTCCCGACTACAACTGGCGAAATCATAAGTTCAGGTCCCTTAACTATATTTCCATGCTTTTGGACTACCACAACAGGAGGGGTATGCCCCCTGAGGTGGTTTCCAAGGTGGCAGACAGGGTGGATGAGATGGACCGGCTCTGGCATGACGAGCCTGAGTTTTACAGCCAGCTTATGGAGGAAAATGAGCTGAAACTTCACCGGCTCCGCGCCAGGTTTGAAAGCGGGCGAATGGATATTGACACCTATCACAAAAACATGCGAGCCCTCTATGACATGAGGGATCCTTCGGATTACGGTCTTTACGGGATGACAATGAATCTCATGCTTCCTACGGAGTATATCCTGACCTTGGATCCAGACCATGTGACGGAGTACGAAAAGCATACTCTGGCAAAGTTTTATTCCAATGCCCTAAGCTATGCCTTTAATATGTCCGGCAGGGATTCCATGAGCTTTATGCTGGAATTTTTGTCCATGCTTATGAGCAATTTTATTGAGATCCCGGGTGTAATGACCTTTGAGGATTTTTGCTTAAGCTGTATTGCTGCACTTCATCCCCCTACCTATGTTCACAGCACCATGGTGGCACAGCTTACCAGATGTATTACCAGACATCTCATGAGACTTAAGCCGGAACTTTTTAATAATATCTTTAAGCTTTTGGGTACTGATGACAGGGATGAGGTATTAAGCTATGCTTTCCACGCTGCCAGATGTCATGACTTCGGAAAGATACTCATTACCGATACCATCATGGTCTATGGCCGCAGGCTTTTGGACAGTGAATTTGATCTCATTAAAAAGCATCCCGGGGTGGGAGCGGACATCATGAAGGACTACAAGTCCACAGCCCTCTATGCCAATGTGGCAAGGGGACATCACAGATGGTATGACGGCACAAAGGGCTACCCTGAGGATTTTGACAACACCTCCGTACCGGAGAGGGTGTTGATAGATATTGTGACCTGTGCCGATTGCCTGGATGCTGCCACAGATACTGTGGGTCGATCATACAGCCGGGGCAAGACCATGTTTGAATTTGCCAGGGAGCTTAACGAGGGAGCGGGCACACGATATGCCCCGTATCTGACGGAGCTTTTTAAGGACGGGGAGTTTTTAGCGGATCTGTCCTATCTTTTGTCCAACGGACGCAGGAAAAATTACGAAAGAGTATATGACAGGATCAAATCGGTATATGATGAGAGCCTGATCTATAGCGGGGAGTAGCCTGTTAAAGGCTATTTGGGGATACGATATGGAAAGGAGCTTTGTATGAAGAGACTTATATCAGCATTGCTTTGCACTGCCCTGGTTTTCTCTCTGATGGCGGGATGCGCCAAAAAGGAGGAGAGTGAAACGGTTGAAACTGAAGAGGCAGAGACAGAAGAGACCATTACGGGCCTGCCTGCCATAGACATGAGCAAATGGCTTTATGAGGAGGATGCGGACACCTATTATCAGACAGGGATATCCTACTGTGAGACTCCTGCGGACGAAAGCTATGAGACCATGGGCATATATGTGCCGGGGGCATATTTTACCGCAGAAAAAAACAGTGACGACACCTACACCTGCCAGATCAATGAAGAGGGAAAGGTGGGAGATTACACGGCCCTTACGGCTCCTGCAGTGATGCCGGTGAATACTCCGGGCTACTCCGCCATGGATCCCCCTGATGGCTATACGGATGTTTCTTCATATATGGAGGCAGGATTTATATATGTCTATGCAGGCTGCAGGGGCAGGGACCACGGTGCGCCTTGCGGTGTGACAGATCTTAAGGCTGCCATCAGGTATTTCAGATACAATGACGACATACTTCCCGGTGACGGAGAGAAGCTTTTCTCCTTCGGCATGAGCGGCGGCGGTGCACAAAGCGCTCTTTTGGGCTCCACAGGTGATGCAGTGGATTATGACACCTATCTTTCTGCAATAGGGGCAGTCAAGGGAGTACATCAGGCTTCAAATGGCATCAGTGATGCGGTTTACGGTTCCATGTGCTGGTGTCCCATAACAAATCTGGATGTGGCAGATGCAGCCTATGAGTGGAATATGGGAAGCGCCAGATCTGATCTGGATGAGGAAAGTCAAAAGCTTTCTGACGGACTTTCAGAGGAGTTTGCAAAGTACATAAATGAGTTAAAGCTTACGGATGCTGATGGCAATGTGCTGACACTTTCCGAGTCCTCAGAGGGTATATATAAGTCTGGAAGCTATAACGATTATATACTTGATGTGATCGAGACTTCATTAGAACATTTTATAACAGATACCCAGTGGCCCTATGACGGAAGCCAGGCATCCTCAGGCGGAATGGGTCATGGCGGTGGCGGTCAGAAACCTGATGGTGACTTTGACGGAGAAGCTCCCGAGGGTGTACAGCCTCCCGGTGACTTTGGCGGTGAGGATACGGAAGAGGGAGATGCTCCCGAAGAAGGTCTTGATTTTATCGACAACAGCAAGGGTACTGATGTAAGTGAAGGTGATGTGCTTGACACATCAAAGGGTACCGGAGAAACTGACAAGGCAATGGGTATGGGAGGCGGCCCCGGAGGTGACTACGACGAGGATACCGACTATACCGCCATTGACGACATCAACAGAAATTCATCCTCAGGTGGATTGACTCTTACCGATACCTACGATACACCGGCAGACTACATAGCTGCCTTAAATGCAGAAAGCCAGTGGGTAAGCTATGATGAGTCCACAGGGGAGGTTACCGTAACCAGCATTGACGACTTTGCAAAATACATGAAGTCCCCTTCAAAGGATGTGGGAGCATTTGACGCATTAGACCGTTCCCAGGGGGAAAACACCCTCTTTGGCATAGGGGACGGAAACGGCCTCCACTTTGACGAAATAGAGGCAAAGCTTTTGGCAGGAACAGATTATGAGGCAGACTTTACCGAGGATCTGAAAAAGACGGATTCCCTTTCTGTGGGGATGGCGGCAAGAGTCAATATGTACAATCCCATGTACTATCTCTGCGAATACTATGGGGGCGGCAAGGATGTAAGTGAGGAAAGCTCCAACTACTCAGTGGTGGCTCCCTACTTCCGTATCCGCACCGGTCTGTCCCAGGGGGATACCGCAGTATGTACCGAGGTAGATCTGGCACTGGCGCTGGCTTCCTATGGATCCAAGGTGGATTTTGAAACTATCTGGGGAGCAGGCCACACCCAGGCTGAGCGTAACGGCGATTCCGACAGCAACTTTATTACCTGGGTCAATGAGTGCATGGCAAACTGATAAACTGCCGGGGGTGTTTTTCAGGAATGAAAAAAGGGCTTGTAATAATAATGGATATTGTATTTGCGGCGGCGCTGGCAGCTTTTATCTATTATGAGATGAGCGGAGTCAATATACTTGCCGAAGCAAATAGACATGGTTTTAAATTCGTGGTAGGAGAAACTTCCATTTCCCCTGCAGATCAGGATCCGGTGGTGGATGCTGTCCCTGCAGGGGAGGAAAATGGGATGGATGTCACGGAGCAGAACCGACCCACCTACTATCAGAGTTATGCAGGCAGTGAGAGACCCGTCTGTATGATCGGGGATTCCCGCTTTGTGGGCATGTGGGAGACAAGGGGCGAAGAGAATAATATCACCTGGATAGCAGAGGACGGAGTAGGTCACAACTGGTACTGGAAAAACAGGGACGAGATAGAAGCCCTTGACAGAGACACGGTGATAGTATACGAGCTGGGGATCAACAGTATCGAACCCAGGGAGGAAATAAAAGCCCTTGAGGATCTTAAAAGCATGGGCTTTTTAAATGTGTATGCCCTGACACTTACGGCAGTGGATGAGGAAAAGGCAGCAGGCTACGGCTACAGCATCACCAATGAGCAGGTCATGGAATACAACAGCTTTCTAAAAAGCCACCTGCCTGCGGGGGTGAAGTGTATAGACTCATACACCATGCTTTATGAGGATATCCATACCGTAGACGGGCTCCACTATGACGAGGCGACCTATGGTCTGTGGTATGATCAGATAATGCAAAGCATAATGGGCAGTAACTAATTTTCAGGAGGAATATATGGCACAAAATAAACGAAAACTAATAGTTGAGGATGGGAGCGAATACATTGGCACCGGCTTTGGAGCCTGTAAAGAAGCCGTCTGCGAGCTGGTTTTTAACACCTCAATGGCAGGCTATCAGGAGATCGTATCCGACCCTTCATACACGGATCAGGCTGTGGTAATGACCTATCCACTTATTGGAAATTACGGCATGACTGATGATGATTACGAATGTAAGGTGCCCTCCATAGGAGGGATGGTGGTCAGGGATTACAATGATTCCCCCTCCAATTTCCGCTATACCAAGACCCTTTCCGAGGTTTTGGAGGAGAATGGAATTCCCGGCATCAGCGGTATAGATACCAGGATGCTGACAAAGAGCATCAGGGATCTGGGAAGCAAAAGAGCCATAATCACAGGGGAGGATACCACTGTGGAGGAGGGGCTTAAAAAAATAGAAGAGACCCCCGTTCCCCATGATGCGGTACTTAGGGTAAGCTGTAAAAAACGCTGGTATTCCAGGACACCGGATCCCAAATACAATGTGGTGGTAGTGGACTGCGGTGTGAAGCTTGGTATTATAAAAAGTTTGAATGCCGCCCACTGCAATGTGACGGTGGTGCCCTTTAACACCACTGCCGAGGAAATACTTTTTATGAAGCCTGACGGCATTCTTCTTTCCAACGGTCCGGGGGATCCCGAGGATGTGACTCCTGTTATAGAAACTGCAGGAGCGCTTCGGGGAAAGCTTCCCATATTCGGCATTTGCCTGGGTCATCAGATCCTTTCCATTGCCTATGGCGCAAAGACCTACAAACTCAAATTCGGACACCGTGGCGGAAATCATCCGGTCATGGAGATCGCCACAAATAAGATCGACATCACTTCCCAGAACCACAGCTATGCTGTAGATGAGACATCACTTTCAAATACAAAGCTTTACGTTTCCCATAAAAACCTGTTGGATAACACGGTGGAGGGTGTATCCTGTGCCGAGGATCTGGCTTTTGGGGTACAGTACCATCCCGAGTCCTGTCCGGGACCGGAGGATTCCGGCTACCTGTTTGGCAGGTTTATTGAAAACATGGAAAAAGCGAAGAGGAGATATCATGCCTAAGAGAAAAGATTTAAAAAAGATACTGGTGATAGGATCCGGTCCCATAGTCATAGGTCAGGCAGCAGAGTTTGATTATGCCGGTACCCAGGCATGCCTGGCTTTGAAGGAAGAGGGATATGAGGTGATCCTTGCCAATTCAAATCCCGCCACCATCATGACGGATACCATGGTGGCTGACAAGGTATATATGGAGCCCCTCACCTTAGAGTATATGGCAAGGATCTGCCGCTATGAAAGACCGGATGCCATAGTTCCGGGGATAGGCGGTCAGACAGGACTTAATCTGGCAATGCAGCTTTATAAAAAGGGTATATTGGCAGAGTGTGAGATAGAGCTTTTGGGAACAGATGCTGCATCCATTGAGTGTGCAGAGGACAGGGAGCTTTTTAAGGAGCTCTGCGAGAGGATAGGAGAGCCGGTGGTGCCCTCAGGAATCGCCTACAGTGATGAGGATGCCCAGCGCATAGCAGAGGAGATAGGCTATCCTGTGATACTTCGTCCCGCATTTACCTTGGGAGGTACGGGAGGTGGCTTTGCCTCCGACAGTCAGGAGCTTTCTGAAATGATGAAAAACGCCCTGGCTTTGTCCCCGGTGCATCAGGTTCTTATCGAAAAGAGCATAAAGGGCTTTAAGGAGATCGAGTATGAGGTCATAAGGGATGCAAATGATACCGCCATTACAGTCTGCAATATGGAAAATCTGGATCCGGTGGGGATCCATACAGGGGATTCCATTGTGGTGGCTCCCAGCCAGACTCTGACCAACAAGGAGTATCAGATGCTCCGCACCGGAGCCCTTAAGATCATCCGTGCCTTGGATGTAAAGGGCGGCTGTAATGTGCAGTTTGCCTTAGATCCCCTTTCCTTTAAATACTATGTCATAGAGGTAAATCCCAGAGTTTCCAGATCCTCGGCTTTGGCTTCGAAAGCCAGCGGCTATCCCATAGCCCGGGTCTCGGCAAAGATCGCCGTGGGTATGGATCTCCATGAGATAGAACTTAAAAATACACCAGCCTGCTTTGAGCCCTCCTTGGATTATGTGGTAACCAAAATGCCCAGGTTCCCCTTTGATAAATTCCCTGCCGCCATGAACACCCTTTCCACCCAGATGAAGGCTACCGGGGAGGTCATGAGCGTGGGGCGGACCTTTGAGGAGAGCCTGCTTAAAGCCATCAGGTCATTGGAGGACGGGAAAAACCATATTCATATGGAAAAGTTCGACAAGGAGCATATGAGTGTGGATGAGCTTTTGGACTACATAAAGGAGGGGACGGACGATCGGATCTACGCCATATCCCAGCTTTTGTGGCTTGGGGGGGACTACACACAGATCTGCGATATCACCGGGATAGATATGTTCTTTTTGGAAAAGATCAAAAAGATCGTGGATCTGGAAAGAGAGTTGGAGGATGCCCCCGGAGATGTGGAGCTTTTATCCAGGGCAAAGCGTATGGGATTTTCGGATGCCTATGTGGCGGAGCTTTGGAAATGGCATGAGGACCGGGTGTATGAGTTGAGGTGTGAGTTGGGACTTCATCCCATATACAAGATGATCGACACCTGTGCAGGAGAGTTTGAAAGCTATGTACCCTATTTTTACTCCACCTATGAGGAGGAAAACGAATCCCTCATAACCGACAAAAAGAAGGTGATAGTTTTAGGCTCCGGTCCCATCAGGATAGGTCAGGGAGTGGAGTTTGACTATTCCACGGTACACGCGGTAAAAACCATTCACGAAATGGGCTATGAGGCAATAGTTATAAACAACAATCCTGAGACGGTATCCACGGACTATACCACGGCGGACAAGCTGTACTTTGAGCCTCTGACGACAGAGGATGTGATGAATATAGTCCATCTGGAAAAGCCCATGGGAGTCATAGCCACCCTGGGAGGACAGACTGCGGTCAATCTGGCGGAGAGCCTGACAAAGCGGGGAGTCCATATTATCGGAACGGACTTTAAGGCAATAGAAAGGGCAGAGGACAGGGACTCCTTTGATGCGGTGCTCCATGAGGCAGGGATCCCCAACCCCAAGGGGCATGCAGTTACAGACATAGAAGAAGGAGTAAAGACTGCAGAAAAGATCGGCTATCCCGTCCTTGTGAGACCCAGCTTCGTACTGGGTGGACGTGCCATGGAGATAGTGGCAAATGAAGAAATGTTAAGGCACTATCTGGGAAATGCCGTGGATATGGACAGCGAGAGGCCGGTGCTTATCGACAAATACCTTAAGGGCAAGGAAGTAGAGGTGGATGCCATCTGTGACGGAGTGGATGTTTTCCTTCCGGGGATCATGGAGCTGGTGGAGCGCACCGGTGTGCATTCCGGGGATTCCAGCAGTGTATACCCTCCCTTTTCAATATCCAAAAAGGTGCAGGATACCATAGCGGAATACACCAGACGCCTGGGGCTTACCATTGGGATCTGCGGACTTTACAACATCCAGTTCATAGTGGATAAAAATGATGATGTGTATGTGATAGAGGTAAATCCCAGGGCATCACGAAGCGTACCCTTTTTGTCAAAGTCCAGCGGAAAGAGCCTGGTGGATATTGCAACCAAGGTCATGCTGGGGGAAAAGCTTTGCGACATGGGGCTTTCGCTTCTTAAAGAGGGCACGTCCTACAGCAGTCAGGCAAGGGATGAGAGCCGGGTGCAGAAATGGTATGTAAAGACCCCAGCTTTTTCCTTTGAGAAGCTGACCGGGATGGACACCTATCTGTCCCCTGAGATGAAGTCCACAGGAGAGGCAATAGGCTATGACAGATCCCTTAATATTGCCCTTTATAAGGCACTTCAGGCATCAGGTATTAAAATGAAGGACTACGGAACTGTGGTGGTGACACTGGCGGATGAAGACAAGGATGAGGCTCTGCCTCTCATCAGAAGATTTTACGATCTGGGATTTAATATAGAGGCAACCATGGGCACGGGAACCTTTTTAAAGGAAAACAATATCCGCACCCGGATCCGGGGCAGGATGAGTGACGGAAGCGAAGAGATACTGGAATCCATCAGGGCAGGGTATGTAAGCTACGTGATAAATACCCGTGCCATATTGTCGGGAGTACACTATGAGGACGGGGCAGCCATAAGAAGGTGTGCTGTCCAAAACGGTGTGACCACCTTTACCTCATTGGACACTGTCCGCATACTTTTGGATGTGCTTGAGGCAACGGTACCTGAAATAGATGTGATAGCATAGGCTACACTGCTTTGCCTAACGTTAGTTCTGACTAACAATATAACATTTTAGTTATTTCATGTCAAACAAAAAGAATAATGTTATATGTTTTATAAAATAGAAAAGTGTGTTATAATCTCAAAGATTGTGGATCGTATCACAGTCTCGCGTGATTTTTTCGGGCTGTGAAATGCACAAGCATTATAGAATACATAGGAGATCAGATTATGTCAGATATATTGTTAGAGATCAAAAACCTAAGCTCCGGCATAGAGGAAAGAGAGATCCTTCACGGGATCGACTTGGAACTTAACGCCGGGGAAGTGCATGTGATCATGGGACCCAACGGTGCCGGGAAATCCACCCTGGGCAATACCATTATGGGAGATCCCAGATATGAGATCACAGGAGGCAGCATATTTTTTGAAGGAGAGGATATCACCGGACTTTCCACTGACAAGAGAGCCAATATGGGGATGTTTTTATCCTTCCAGAATCCCATAGAGGTGCCGGGTATCACCCTTTCAAACTTCATAAGGACAAGCTTGGAACAGCGGACCGGGGAGCATATCAGGGTCTGGGATTTTAAGAAAAAATTGGAAGCTACCATGGAGATCTTGGACATGGATCCTTCATATGCAGAGCGAGATCTTAATGTGGGTTTTTCAGGTGGTGAGAAGAAAAAGGCGGAGATCCTCCAGCTTTTGATGCTTAAGCCCAAGCTTGCCATTTTAGACGAGACGGATTCAGGACTGGATGTGGATGCAGTGCGTACTGTTTCCGAAGGCATCAGGGAGTACAAAAAGTCCGTGGGCGGAGCGCTTCTTATCATAACCCACAGCACCAGGATCCTTGAGGCTCTTAAGGTGGATGCCACCCATGTATTAGTGGATGGCCGTATTGTGGAAAACGGTGATGCTGCCCTTATTGAAGAGATCAATGACAGGGGATTTGAAAGATTTATCACAGAATGATCCCATGAAAGGAGTTTGCCGGTTTTGAGCAAGGAAAAAACCTACGTAGAGGACATAGACAGGAGCCTCTACGATTTCAGAAATGAAGACAGGGATGCATATAAGCTGGATGAGGGGCTGACAGATGATATTGTCCGTCAGATATCCAAAGAAAAAAATGATCCCGAGTGGATGGCAGAGTTTCGTCTGTCATGTCTTGAAAAATATAATGAGATACCTGTTCCCGATTGGGGTCCCTCCATTGAGGGGCTGGACATGGACCATATACTTACCTATGTCAGACCCAAGGACAACAAGATGCAGACCAAATGGGAGGATGTGCCCGACGAGATCAAGGACACCTTTGTAAAGCTGGGGATACCCCAGGCGGAGCACAAGTCCCTGGCAGGAGTGGGAGCCCAGTACGATTCGGAGCTGGTATACCACAATGTAAAGGACGAGGTGGCAGCCATGGGTGTCATCTACACCGATCTGGAAAGCGCCCTGCACGGTGAATATGCGGACATGATAAAGTCCCATTTCATGAAGCTTGTGCCCCCTACGGATCACAAGTTTGCCGCCCTTCACGGAGCAGTATGGTCCGGCGGATCCTTTGTGTATGTGCCTCCCGGAGTCAAGGTGGAGATACCCCTGCAGTCCTATTTCAGACTCAATGCCGCAGGGGCAGGTCAGTTTGAGCACACCCTTATTATCGTGGATGAGGGAGCTGATCTTCACTTTATAGAGGGCTGTTCCGCACCTAAGTACAATGTGGCAAATCTGCATGCCGGGTGCGTGGAGCTTTTTGTAGGGAAAAATGCCAGACTCAGGTATTCCACCATAGAGAACTGGTCAAAAAATATGTATAACCTCAATACCAAGCGTGCCAGGGTAGAAGAGGGAGGAAAGGTGGAATGGGTGTCAGGATCCTTTGGCTCCCATGTATCCTATCTCTATCCCATGAGTGTACTTTCAGGTGAGGGGGCACGGTGCGAGTTTACAGGAGTTACCTTTGCCGGTCACGGACAGAATCTGGATACCGGTACAAAGGTGGTACACGCCGCACCAAATACCTCATCCTACATAAATACAAAATCCATTTCCAAA
The DNA here is from genome assembly GCA_946630825.1 of uncultured Lachnospiraceae bacterium. Lineage (GTDB taxonomy): Bacteria > Bacillota > Clostridia > Lachnospirales > Lachnospiraceae > JAILEN01. Next base: position 19,445 of record CAMOZG010000002.1, on the reverse strand, counting down.
AGCGGCGGTATAAGCACCTTCAGAAGTGCGGTGACTGTCAGTGAAAAAGCCCACGGCACAAAGTCCGCAGTATCCTGTGAGTCCCTGATGCTTGATGACATATCCAGGTCGGATACCATTCCCGCAATGGATGTGCGCTGCGCAGACTGCGATATAGGACATGAGGCACGTATAGGACGCATCTCCGACGAGACTGTTTTTTATCTTATGAGCCGGGGAATGAGCGAGGAGGATGCCAGGGCACTTATAGTCAGCGGCTTTGCAGATAATGTCAGCAAGGAGCTGCCTTTGGAATACGCGGTGGAGATGAACAACCTGATCCGCCTTGAGATGAAAGGAACGGTTGGCTGATGTCAAATATAACTATAAATAAAATTCCAACTCCTACCTGGAACTGGCTTCATGTAAACGAAGCCCGGCTTTCGGATGAGGCGGGAGCCATCTGGCAGATGCCGGTGGAGACCGAGAGCTTTAAGGTGGAGGCTCACACCGTCATGGCTGAGCCCATGAGGCTTTCCTTTGAATATACACAGGACTGGCAGGAGGTGGACTCTTACGACATTCAGGTGGAAGAGGATGCCAGTGCCATTTTGATAATGGATTTTTATTCCGCGCCCCAGGTGAGTGCCACCGCCGGGATCAAGATTCACTACAGTATCAAAAAGGGAGGAAAGCTTACCATAGTCCAGACCCAGAGGCTGGGAAGGGATGTTACCTTCATTGATGACATTACCGGTGAGGTGATGGACAATGGAACCTTTGAGCTGATCCAGGTGATATTAGGCGGACACCAAACCTATTTAGGCTGCACCGCAGAGCTTTTAGGACGCCATGGGGCACTGGATATCAAGCTGGCTTATCAGGTGCAAAATGACGATTCACTGGACATAAATTATGTGGCAAACCAGATAGGAAAAAAGACCACCTCCGACATAAAGGTCAACGGAGTCCTTAGGGATAAGGCGAGCAAGCTTTTCAGAGGCTCCATAGATTTTAAAAGGGGATGCGCCGGATCGGTGGGTGCCGAGATAGAGGACGTGCTTCTCATGGATGAGGGAGTGGTAAATAAGACAGTACCTCTCATCCTCTGTGCAGAGGAGGATGTGGAGGGAACCCACGGAGCCACCATAGGAAAGCTGTCGGAGGATATGATGTTTTACCTCAGATCCCGGGGGATACCGGAGCAGAGGATATATGAAATGATGGCGCGAGCCAGGATAGATGCCATTGCCTCCTACATCCCCGACGAAGTAAGCCGGGAGCTTATTGCAAAATTTATGGAGTGATAAAAAACTATGACGGATTTTGAAAAAGAGATAAGAGAGCAGTTTCCTCTTTTGAAAAATAGAAGTACAATATATTTAGACAATGCAGCCACATCCCAGAAGCCCCGGTGTGTAATGGATGCAGTGGAGCAGTATTACAGAGATCACAATGCAAATCCCCTCCGGGGGCTCTATGACCTTTCGGTTGAGGCTACTGATGCCTATGATGATGCCAGAGCTACAGTGGCAGAGCTTATAAATGCTCCTAAAAAGGAGGACATAGTATTTACCAGAAATGCCACCGAAAGCCTTAATCTGGTGGCATACTCCTATGGCATGAACTTTCTTCGCAATGATGACGAGATCGTAGTGTCCATAATGGAGCACCACAGCAACCTCCTTCCCTGGCAGCAGGTGGCGAAGCACACAGGAGCAAAGCTGGTATTTTTTGAATGTGATGAGAGGGGATATTTAGACCCGAACCAGCTTGAAAAGCTTTGCAATGAGCATACAAAGCTGGTGTGCATAACCCAGGTTTCAAATCTCTTTGGCAGGGTAAATGATATCAGGGCCTTTGCAAGGATCGCCCATGAAAAGGGAGCGGTCTTTGTCTGTGACGGTGCCCAGAGTGTGCCCCACATTCCGGTGGATGTGCAGGAGCTGGATGTGGACTTTCTCGCCTTTTCGGGACATAAGATGTACGGTCCAATGGGCATAGGCGCCCTCTATGGCAAAAGCGGGCTTTTGGAAAAGATGCCTCCCTTTTTGTACGGCGGCGAGATGATAGAGTATGTGACCCGCTGCGGTGCCACCTATGCGGAGGTTCCCCACAAATTTGAGGCAGGTACGGTAAATGCCGGAGGCGCCATAGGCATGGCTGAAGGAATACGCTTTATGAATCGCGTAGGATTTGATAAAATAGAGTCTGTGGAAAGGGAACTTACCACCTATGCCTATGAAAAGATGACAAACATTGGTCATGTGGAGATATTGGGATCCACGGATCCCGCCGAACATCATGGTATACTTACCTTTGTATTGGAGGGAGTTCACCCCCATGATGTGGCAACTATTTTTGATTCCCACGGCATAGCCGTAAGGGCAGGTCATCACTGTGTACAGCCCCTTCACAAGCATCTTAAGAGGATGTCCACCACCAGGGCAAGCCTGGCGTTTTACAACACTCACGAGGACATAGATGCCTTTGTGGAGACCCTGTCCCATATCAGGGGGGAAATGGGCTTTTCGGATTAAAAGCGAGGTTAATACAATGCAGCAGTCGAGCACTTTTTACAACGAGATACTCACTGATCACAACATGAATCCCGGGCATAAAAAAAAGCTTGCGGATGCAAATCTGACATTGGAGGGAGTGAATCCTTCCTGTGGGGATGATATCATTTTAAACCTTAAGGTGGAAAATGATATGATAGTGGACGGAGCATATGAGGGGGATGGCTGTGCCATATCCCAGGCTTCCGCCGACATGATGCTGGATCTTATTATAGGCAAAAGCAAGGATGAGGCATTAAGGCTCTCAGACATATTTATGCGGATGATAAAAGAGGGCATAAGTGATGAAGAGAGGGATGAATTAGAGGAGGCAGGAGTGCTTCAGGATGTATCCCATATGCCTGCCAGGGTCAAGTGTGCCGTGCTGGGCTGGCATACCATGGAGGAAATGGTCCGGGATGGACATACAATGTCTGAGGGAGATATACTGTAATCCATGAAAAAGAGCAGTAATGACACAACAGATACCTATCTGTCGGAAGGAGCTATGTACGGCGGTATAATAGGCGGGGTGATCTTTTTGGTATCCCTGTTTCTGGGGCACAGTTCTTACGGTGCGGTCATTTTACTGATCTGTGTTACAGTGGGGGGACTTCTGGGACTGGCGAAAAAAAAGCCTCTTCGGGAGGATGCCTTGGACAAAGAGGTAAGTGCATACAAAAAGCTGGACAAGGAATACAATGCATTTTTCCCCGACAGAAAAAAGCACAGCTACGATCCAAGGATCAAGCATCCGGTACTTAGGACCAGCATAGCAAACGGGGAGCAGGTGGCAGGTTTCATAGACAAGACCACGGGAAAGTTTGAACCGGTTACACTGATAAAAAATGATGATGATCTAAGGGACTTCATAGTGCGGTATGGAGTCGAGAATCCTGAGGACATACAGAGAATAGGATAGGATAGGAGAAGATAGACCGTATGTTTACATGGAATTTCCAGTATATTTCAAAAGCAAGGCTGGCGGAGGTTTTCAATCAGCTCATGCTTAATTCACAAAAAGGCGATATTTTAGTCAGGATCCACACCTCTATCCATTCAGGGGATGAGGCTGTGGATCTTGCGCGTTTTATCAAGCAAAATATCCCCGGTGCCTACATCTACGGTACCAGTGCTTCGGCTGTTATCGGCTGGGGAAAGTACCTGCCGAACCAGTGTATTATCTCCGTAACACAGATGGAAAGAGGCAAGGTCAAAACTGCCATGCTTCCCATTATGTCCGGGGATGACACCCTGTACTTGGCGGATGAGATGTGCCATATGGTAAAGGATGCGGTGATCTCGGATGACACAAAGCTGCTTCTTACCTTTGTATCCGGTTGGTACTCGGAGGTATCCAGGTTTGTGGACAAAAGCAATCAGGTATTTCCCGGCATCAGGATGATAGGAGGAATCGCAAATAAACCGGATCCCTCCAGTCCACTTTTGGTTACCCACGGCTTTGTATTTGACGAAAACAGCTGGTCGGAAAGAAGCATTTTTGTGGCTTCCATTAGCGGAGAAGAAGTGGAGGCAATGGCTAGCTGTGCCACAGGAGCACAGCCGGTGGGCCCCAGACAGTTTATTACAGAGACCTCGGATATAAATATCTTAAAGATAGACGGGAAAAATGCGGCAGACGTATATTTAGACGGTACCGGTGAGGCTGTAAAGAAAGATCCCCAGATAACCGGACTTTTGCCCTATGTATATTCAGACAGTGATGATGTGCCTCTTTTTGTAAATTACGACAGGGACAGACACCTGCTCTGGGCTTTTAACCGTATAGATGAAAACAGGGAGATCAGACGGGGATTTATCTACACCGGCAAGATCATAGCGGACGACAGAGCCATGTTTATGCAGGTGGAGAATTTCAAAAAATCCGAAATGATCCTGGCTTATTCCTGTTCCTTAAGATACGGGCTGTACCCCAACTCCGTAAGATGGGAGCTTTCCGTATATGAAAACTCCAATATGTTCGGCTGCGTCACCAATGGTGAGATCTCAAATGTCCGGGGTAAAAATGTATATATGAACAGCTCCTTTGTAATGGCTGTGACCGGGGAAAACGAGGCTTCCCAGGAATTTAATCCCTTTGTTTTTGCCTACACGGATGAACTGACCCAGGACGACCAGGGGATTTTGACCTATATAGCCGGACTTCAGGAGGAGTACGGAAATGAGACGGAAAATATGCCCGAGGGTCTGGCAAGTCTTTTACAGGATTACAAAAATAAACTTTTATACTCCGGCGGTGAAGAATATGCCAATGCGGCGGCGCTTAATATGGACATCAAAACCAAGGGCTATGACCGGGTCTGCATGATAAGTGTAAGCGACATCTCCAATATGCGTGCAGTTTTTTCAGAGGATGTGATAGAGCTTACCTACCACAACTACACCAAAAAATGTGCGGCTTTTGCAAGGGCAAAAAAGTACCGCTTCTATGTGTTGAATGGATGGGATGTGGCAATAGGCGCCACCTCATACATGGTATCCTTGCCCCAGTTTCTTTTGGATATGGAGGAGCTGCAGAAAAATCTGTTTGAGGCAACAGAGGATTTTATCGCCATAGTTCCCCAGTTTTGCCTGATAGATGACTGCACCGTGGACAATATCTATGATACCTACAGATCCTCCAAGGTGGAGATGGCGCAGAAAAACATACAGTTCATGCTGACGAAGGCAGAGATGAATGCCCTCGATACGGAAAAGCTACGGGAGCGCTATCGCATGGTGAATGTAATAAACTATGCCATAGCCCATGACAAGGTCATTCCCTATTACCAGGGCATATATGACAATAAGGAAAAGCGGATCCACCACTATGAGGCTCTCATGAGACTCATGGATGAGAGCGGAAATATACTTGCCCCCGGGGCATTTTTGGACGTGGCAAGGACCTATGGGCTTTTGTATGATTCCATTTCCATGATAATGATTAAAAAGGTTTTCAAGAAATTTGAAAGCATAAATGACGTGAGTGTCAGTGTAAATTTGGGATTCCGTGATATCAAAAACCATGAGCTGGTGCAGTATATTTACGATTTTTTAAGATCCTCCGAGCATCCGGAAAACTTTATATTCGAGATACTTGAAAATGAGGATGTGGATGACTATGAGTATCTGATCAATTTCGTGGACAAGATCCATGACTTGGGAGCAAAGATAGCCATAGATGATTTCGGAAGCGGCTTTTCAAACCTGCAGCACATCTTAAGTATCGAGCTGGATTACCTTAAGATAGACGGTTCCATAATAAAAAGGTGCTGTGACAATCCTGAGTCGGAAAGACTCATTTCACTCATTGCAAGCTGGCGGCATCTGGGGTCACACAAATTCAGGATCATTGCGGAGTTTGTGGAGAATGAGGAAATACAAAAGATAATCAAAAAATACAGGGTGGATTATTCCCAGGGATATTATTTTTCCAAGCCGAGCCCGGATTTAGACGTGAGAGGTTGATGATTTATGACTAAGGGGGAAACCATTACAATCGGACTTCTGGTTGAGGATCTGTCAACCGACTACACCCAGGATATCGTCAGGACTATCTACCGTGCCATACCGGAGGACAGGGATATCAGGCTTATTACCATTGCCGGAAAGATGGATGACGGAAGGGAGCAGAATCAGGCGCTTCATGAGCACAGGGTCATATACAATTCTGTTTTCAATTTAAGCTGGGCGTGCAGATTTGACGGACTGATAATAGCTTTGGGGGCTCTTCGTGAGATGGAAGAGGTGGAGCTTTTGGAATTTCTGGGAAGATTTTCAGATATTCCCAGGGTCTTTATCTCAGCAAGCATTCCAAATGAGACTGTGGTCAAGTATGACAATGAATCCGGCATAAGAGAAGCCGTGGATATGCTTGTCAATTTGGGAGGACTTGGCAGGATAGTCATGCTTGGAGGCAGGGAGGATAATTTTGATGCCGTTGAAAGACGGGAGATACTTAAGCGCTGCCTGAAGGAAAGAGGTCTGGAGCTACCGGAGCATGGACACATAAATACGGATATGTCCGTAAACTGCACTGAGGAAGCGGGAAAGCTTTTGGACGACAATCCTGATGCAGAGGCAGTATTTTGCGTAAATGATTCTGTGGCAAAGGCGCTTTATACCGTGCTTAAAAAACGGGGACTGGTGCCGGGGATAGATATAATGGTATTTGGCTTTGACAATACCAGAATGGCAGGAGAGATGTCTCCGCCCCTTTCCTCCATTGGCCCTAAGGAGATGACGGTGGGAAAGAAAGCCCTGGAGATGGTCGTAAATAAGATCGACGGCAAGGAGGTCTTATCAGAACAGGTCTCCACCAAGATATACATGAGAGCCTCCATGGACTATGAGATCTGGGATCTAAGCTCCATGGATGTGATAGGTATGGACCGTCCTGCCATTGACAGGCTTTTTGATACATGCTTTTACAGATACCGCACAGACACCTACAGGCGAACGGATGTAAACTTAAAAAGGCTTTTCGGAGAGATCGTAGATCGTATGATCAAGGCTGTAAAAAGCAGGTATTTAAGTCCGGAAGAATTCCGGGATATCTGCGATATGATAGATGTCTTCATAGACAACGGTGCCATGGACTACACCGACACCCAGCGTCTGATGAGGAGTCTGGGACTTATGCAGGCAACCATAAATGTGGCTCAGAAATCCGTGGCAGCCAATGTGCTCATCAACCGTCTCTTTTTACGTTTCAAGGACCGGATGATATATATAACCTCCGGGGAAAAGGAAAAGGTCATCCGTCAGACCGCTGAGGAACGGGAGAGGATGAGGCAGTTTTTGTCTGCCAGGTCCGCCACGGAAGAAAAGTCCGGGGATCCTACCGAGATATCCATAAGGATGCTGGAAAAGATCGGCGTGACAAACATGCTGTTTTATATGTACACTGAGCCCCAGACCTACGGTGGTGATAAACAGAAATATCCCGACACAATTAATCTTAAGTGCATGATAAGGGACGGCCAGCTTTATATGATATCCAAAAGCAAGCAAAAGGGCAGTGTGCGGGATATGTTCATCCGGGAGGAGGTTCCCGCTGTGGGCATGGGCTATATAACCTTTCCTGTCTTTTGCGAAAAACAGATCTTTGGACTTTTGGCATGCGAGATATCCGGGAAGATGTACGACATGGGAGAGCTTATCGCCGCTGAGTTAGGCAGGGCTTTATACATGGATCACATTATCCACGGACAGAGGACATAGGTGATAAAATGGCTTTGATAGACGACCTGCTTTTGGCAGGAGACAATATGATAGAAAAGATCGACAAGGCACTTTCTACCCATGACTATACAGGACTTGGGACACAGCTTAGAAGTGTGGTGTCGGATACCACCTCCACGGTGATAAAAAGCGGAGTGGGGGCAGTTTCTGATGTGATAAAAGCCACCAGAAAAGCAGTATCCTACAGACCGCCATTTTTCACAAAGGAGGTAAGCCACGATCTGGGTAAGGGTCAGATATGGGCAGGGGCAGCCATGATTGCTTTTGCCTTTGTGCTTTTAGCCGGGGTGTCCGTTCCTTTTTTCATAGGTGGTATGAAAATACCCGCCGTGGCAGGGATGATCTTTTTAGCCGTGGTTATGGCTGTGGGGATCGGAGTGGTCATGTCCGGGGCTTCCATGAAAAAACTGGTGTCACGTTTTTACGAATATGGTAAAATAGTCGGAGACAGAAGCTACATACTGATACGTGAGCTGGCTGACAAAACCGACAGGGGTGAAGACGAGGTGATGTCGGATCTTAAGAAGATGAAGATGAAGGGCTTTTTGCCCACCGCCACCTTTGACAGAGATCACTCCACCCTTATGCTGACAGACGAGGTATACATGGAATATGCCAGGTCTGTAAGAGCCGCCTCAGAACGGGAAGCAGCCCAAAAAACAGTGGAGGTGCCAAAGACCTCTTCAAACCAGATGAGCTTTTATAAAATAGATGAGTCACTGCCGGAGGATGTAAAGGCGATCCTCAAGGACGGCAATGATTATCTGAACCGTATCAGAAGCTACAATGACATGATCCCGGATAGCGAGAGTATGTCAGACAAGCTTTATACCTTGGAGGCCACGGTGCTTTCCATTTTTAAAAAGGTTCAGAAGCAGCCGGAGACCGCTTCTGATCTCAGAAAGTTTATGAACTACTATCTGCCCACCACGGAGAAGCTTCTTACAAGCTATGTGAAGCTGGGAAAAGAGGACGATAGTATTGAAAATGTCAAAAATGCCAGAGCTGAGATCGAGGATGCCATGGATGTGATAAACGAGGCATTTGTAAAGCTTTTAAATCAGCTCTTTTTGGATGATGCATGGGATATATCTTCCGACATATCGGTTATGAAGACTATGATGAAGCAGGATGCGCTATTGTAAAGGAGGAGAGAAATGTCAGACATGGAATTTAAAACAGAAGCACCTACACTTGTATTTGACGCAGCCGCCCCGGATTCAAAGGAGCTGCCTGCCGCAGCCCCCGCAGACAAGGATATGACAGAGGAGATCACCTTGTCAAAGGAGGAGCAGGCTCAGGTAGATGAGTTTGTAAAGCAGATCGATATTACCAATTCCAATGCTATCCTAAACTACGGAGCAGGCACCCAGAAAAAGCTTTCGGACTTTTCCGAAAAGGCATTGGAGTCTGTCCGCACCAAGGATATGGGCGAGGTGGGAGATATGATCACCAAACTCATAGGCGAGCTTAAGGATTTTGATGTGGAGGAAAATGAAAAGGGGCTCTTTGCACTTTTCAAAAAGAGTGCCAACCGGGTGACGGAGCTTAAAGCCCAGTACGCCAAGGTGGAGACCAATGTAAATGTCATCACCTCAGAGCTGGAAAAGCATCAGGTGACTCTCCTTAAGGATGTGGATATGCTGGACAAGATGTATGATGCAAACCTGGCATATTTCAAGGAGCTTACCATGTATATCGCCGCCGGTAAGCAGAAGCTTTCCCAGGTCAGGGAGGGTGAGCTTAAGGAGCTTCAGGCAAAGGCTGACGCTTCGGGACTTCCCGAGGATGTACAGGCGGCAAAGGATCTGGCGGCAATGTGTGACAGATTTGAAAAGAAGCTTTACGATCTGCAGCTTACCAGGACCATAGCCCTGCAGAGCGGACCCCAGATCCGCATGGTACAAAGCAGTGATACCATGATGGCGGAAAAGATCCAGTCCACCATAGTCAATACAATTCCACTCTGGAAAAACCAGATGGTCATAGCCATTGGGGTGGAGCACTCCAACCAGGCAGCCAAGGCGCAGCGTGAGGTCACGGATATGACCAACGAGCTTCTTAAGAAGAATGCGGATGCCCTTAAGACGGCAACCATTGAGACGGCAAAGGAGTCAGAGAGGGGTATAGTGGATGTGGAGACCTTAAAGCATACCAATCAGCAGCTCATATCTACCATGGATGAGGTATTAAAGATCCAGGCTGAGGGCAAGGAAAAGAGAAGGGCTGCAGAGGCGGAACTTGCCAATATCGAAAATGAACTTAAGAGCAAGATGATGGAGGCTTCCAGATCATAAGTCAGTATAGTAAATGACACAAGTATTATAAGGAGACGGGGCTTCCGTCTCCTTTTGCATATGAAGAGGGAATGGGGCAATGAGTCTTAAGTTTATTACAGGCAGCAGCGGCAGCGGAAAATCCACTTATATTTACAATAGGATAATCACTGAGTCAATGGCGGATATGAGCCGCAGGTTTTTAGTCATAGTGCCGGAGCAGTTTACCTTGGAGACACAGAGACGGCTGGTGGAGCTGCACCCTGCACATTCCATTGTAAACATAGATATACTAAGCTTTGACAGGCTTTCCTACAGAGTCTTTGACGAGCTCGGTGAAAGCGGTCTGACTCTTTTGGATGACACGGGAAAAAATCTGATACTCCGCCGTGTGGCAGAGGAGGTATCGGATCAGCTTCTGGTGCTTAAAAACAGGATAAAGACTCCCGGATACATAGACCAGGTCAAATCACTTCTCTCCGAATTTGAGCAGTACAGCATAGACAGTGACAGCGTATCTAAGCTTTCCGAAATGAAGGGACTTTCACCGGCACTTAAAAACAAGCTTTCTGATATCAGACTTATATATGACAGATATATGGAATATATAAGCCGTGATCATGTAAGCAGTGAGAAAAGATATGAGAGGCTTGCACAGCTTCTGCCCCAGTCAGCTCTTTTAAAGGATGCGGTGGTGGTCTTGGACGGCTATACCGGTTTTACTCCAATTCAAAATGTCGTTCTCAGGCAGATAATATCACTGGCGGATATTTGCTATGTGACTGTTACCATAGACGGACGGGAAAACATATACGGCGGAGCGGAGCATGAGCTTTTTGCCATGAGTAAAAAGATGATAAGATCCCTAAGGACCATGGCAGAGTCCATGGAAGTGGAAGTGGATGAGCCGGTGGTGCTTCGTGACACCGGGGGCAGGAGATTTATTTCCGGAGGGAGACTTGAATTTTTGGAAAAGAATATTTTTTCCAATATCAGAAAAAGCGAGCCCTACAAAAAGTATTCCGGTAAGTCCGGGGATGAGATCCGTATTTTTTCACTGGGCAATCCTTACGAGGAGCTTTGCTTTGTAGCGACCATGATAAGGAGGATGGTGGCGGATAAAACGGCAGAAATGCGTCCTGTCAGATACAGGGATTTTGCCATTGTCACAGGAGCCTATGAGACCTATGCCCCCTATATTGAAGAGGTGTTTTTAAAGTATGACATACCGGTCTTTGCTGATGAAAAGACCCAGGTAGTCTTTCAGCCCTGTCTGGAGTTTTTGCTGTCGGCACTTTCTGTTTTAAACCGTGATTTCAGATATGATGATGTAATAGGATTTTTGAAAACAAATCTGACGGATATACCGGTGGAGGATGTGGATCTTTTTGACCAGTATCTCTATCGTACAGGTATCAGGGGAAAAGGAAAATACGGCGTCACCTTCATGTACAGACCAAAGGAGTTTATACCGGAGGAACTGACACGGGTAAATGAGATAAGAAAGGATATAATGTCGCACTTTGCCCCGGTTATGGAAGGGTACTATGCCAGGGGAACTGTGGCAAAAAAGACTGCCATCCTTCGTGAGTTTTTAAATGGATATGGCATAGAGGAAAAACTGCTTTTAAGACAAAAGGAGCTTGAAAAAGAGGGGGACGCCAAAGCTGCCATGGAGTACGGCATGGTGTACGGGGCGCTGATGGAGCTTTTTGACAAAATGGATGCCGTCCTTTCGGATATAGTGGTGGATGGACAGGAGTTTTGCGATCTGCTTTCTGCGGGACTGGATGCCATATCCCTTGGGACCATTCCCCAGGACTATGACCGTGTGATATTTGGAGATATGGAGCGTACCAGACTCTCAGGAATAAAAAAGCTGTTTCTGATCGGGGCAAATGACGGAGTGATACCCTCGGGGACAGCCTCCCCCAATATCCTTTCACAAAGTGAGAGGATGATGATAATGGAGGGGGGAGTGGAGCTGGCACCCACCCTAAGAGAGAGATCCTTTATGCAGAGGTTTTATCTCTATGAGCTTTTGACTCAGGGCAGCGAGGGGCTTTATATTACCTATGCCGACCGGGGGATGGATGGCGCTTCCTTAAGACCCTCCTACATCATAGACAGGATAGAGAGGCTCTTTTCAGACATGGAGATATATCGCTACGACCGGGGCTTTAGACCGGAGTTTTGGACCTCTAGTGACGAGGAGGCAAAGGAGACCTTTACCCTGCTTTTAAGACAGCTTTTAGACATAGGAGAGATGCCTAAGGATCGGGCGGTGCTTTTTGGCACCCTCTATAACAGACTTGAGGGGTCCATGGAAAAAAAGCTTTCGGATATTTTGTCGGCAGCCTTTTATTCGCATAAGGATGAGGTCATATCAAGGGCAGTGATGAAGGCTATCAATACGGAACTTTTGCATGTGTCGGTGAGCCGGATAGAAAAGTATGCCGCCTGCGCCTATGCCTATTTTTTAAACTACGGGCTGGGACTTGTGGAGCGCAGGGAAAATGAATTTGAACTAAGTGACATGGGTACCCTTTATCATGAGGCGCTAAAGAATTATTCAAAGCTTCTTTCGGAGGATAAAAAAAGCTGGAGAGATCTTAAGGAGGAGGAAAGGGAGACCTATCTGGATCGTGCAGTGGTGATGGCTTATGATGCCGCTGCCGGTATGGAGGTGCTGGACAGTCAGAGAAAAAGACATATTTTGGATGGAATGAAAAACACCTTAAGGAGGACAGTGTGGGCGATCCACCGTCAGGTGCAGGAGGGTGAATTTGAACCGAAGGAATTTGAGGTGCAGCTTTCCGAGATAGGTTCCATGTCGGCGCTTACCTACGAGCTTTCCGATAATAGCAGGCTGGTGCTTTCCGGGCAGATAGACCGTATAGACACCTGCGAGAAAAATGACCGGGTGCTGGTAAAAATAGTTGACTACAAATCCGGTAACAAGGCACTTGACTTTATGTCCATGTACTATGGGCTGCAGATCCAGCTTGTATTTTATATGAATGCGGCAATAGAGGGTATGAAGGAAAGGAAGCCGGAAAAGCAGATAATACCGGCGGCTTTTTTCTATTATCATCTGGATGATCCCATTATAGAGACGAAGATGGACACCTCAAATGAGGAGATCCGTGATCGAATGATAAGGGAGCTTCGACCCACAGGCAGTATCAGAAATGATGCAGAGGTGGTGGCTGCAATAGATGAAAAGGCAGCAGAGGCAATATTCAAAAAGGAAGCATATAAATCTGATGTTGCCAGGATCGACATTAAAAAGGACGGAGGGTATTCTGCATACAGCGAGACCATAAATGGAGAGGACATGGATGTAATGCGTGACCATGTGCTTATGACTGTAAAGCGTATCGGAGAAGAGATGATCTCCGGCAGGATAGCAGTGGATCCATACAGGTTTAAGGACCAAAGTGCCTGTACCTACTGCAGCTACAGATCCGTCTGCGGCTTTGATGAGGGGCTGCCGGGATATGAATATCACCGGCTGGAAAAGCTGGGTAAAAAAGAGGATATCATTGAAAAGATGAGAGAGGAAACAAAGGCATGAGGGACTTTACCCCGGAGCAGAAAAAAGTTATAGATCTTCGGAACAGGGATATTTTAGTGTCTGCCGCTGCAGGCTCCGGAAAGACCACTGTGCTGGTGGAGAGGATCATACAAAAGATAACGGACGAAAAAGATCCTGTGGATATAGACAGGATACTGGTGGTGACCTTTACCCGGGCAGCAGCCGGTGAGATGAAGGAGAGGATCAGATGCGCCATAGAGGAGGCATTGGAAAAGGATCCGGAAAACGAGAGACTTAACCGACAGGCATCCTTTGTTTTTCATGCCCAGATCACCACTATAGATGCCTTTTGTAATTATCTGCTTAAAAACTACTTCTTTAAGGTGGGGGCACAGCCGGATTTTCGTATAGGAGATGCCAGGGAGCTGGCGCTTATATCCTCCGAAGTGATGGATGAGATGATGGAGGAGTATTATGAAAAGGGAGATCCTGATTTTATCAGACTCATGGATTCCTATTCCGTGCGAAACAGGGATGATGCCATCTGCAATATGATCCTGTCACTGCATGAGATGGCATCTGCGGCGCCCTGGCCAAGGGAGTGGCTTTTGGGGCTTTTGTCTGATTATGATGAAATAGCTGACTGGGATGAAAAAGGGGATGAAGAGCCGGGATGGCTTAAGGGTCTGGTGCAGGATATTACGGTGCAGATCAGATGTATTGCTGAAATGGTAGATGATCTGTATAAGTATGTGACTGCCGGGATGACGGACTGTCCCTATGAAAATGCAATAGCCTGTGATAAGGTGCTTTTGGAGCAGCTTTTAAAATGCGATACCTATGAAGCCCTTTATGATGGGCTGTCCTCACTAAGCTTTGAACGGCTGTCCTCAAAAAAGTTTGCCGAACCGGAGGAGGGCTTTAAGGACAGGGTGAAAAATACCCGGAAGGAATATAAGGACTTACTTACTAAAATGTCATCAGAACTGGCTTTTCAGAGCAAGACCGAAGCAAAGGAGTCCATGCTTCGGGTAAGAAGAAATCTGACCACCCTTATTGATCTTACTTTAGATTACGGTCGCAGGTTTTTTGAGAAAAAGAACAAAATAAATGTACTTGATTTTTCGGATGTGGAGCATCTGGCGCTGGATATACTTTTAGATGCTGATACCAAAGAGCCGACTGAAACTGCCTTAGAGCTTCGGGAGTTTTATGATGAGGTGCTTATAGATGAGTACCAGGATTCCAACTATCTCCAGGAGACCATACTCCGTACCATTTCCGGGGAGGAGTCCGGGCGGCATAACTACTTTATGGTGGGAGATATTAAGCAGAGCATCTATGCCTTCAGACAGGCAAGACCCCAGATATTTGCCGGAAAGTACGAGAGCTTTTCCTTAGAGGAATCAGAACGTCAAAGGGTGGACCTGGACAAAAATTTCCGAAGCCGTATTCAGGTGGTGGATACGGTAAACAATGTTTTTTTACCACTTATGGATAAAAGTGTGGGAGGGGTGGATTACGACAGCAGTGCCATGTTAAAATTCGGTGCCGAATACCTGACACCCATAGAGGGTCAGGACTATTCAAGCGAGCTGCTTTTGGCGCAAAAGGATGAAGATATCACTGATGAGGACTTTGATTATGAAGGCCGGATGATAGCTTCCCGGATCTTAAAGCTGAAAAAGGAATTTAAGGTCTTTGACCAAAAGGAGGGATCCCGTCCCATTAAGTATTCGGATATAGTGATACTCATGAGGGGCGTAAAGGGCAGGGGCTCACAGCTTTTGGACACCCTGATGCTGTTTGGGATACCTGCCCATGTGACGGATGAATCGGGATATTTTGAAAGCAGAGAAGTGGATGTGATGCTGTCATTACTTTCCGTGCTTGACAATCCAAGGCAGGATATACCCCTGGCGGCCGTTATGAGGTCGGCGATTTTTTCCTACAGCAATGAGAAGCTGGCACAAATAAAGGCGTCAAACCCTACGGTGCCTTTTTATCAGGCGGTAATGTCCTATGAGGGGGATGAGAAGCATAAGGACTTTTTGGATTTTATAAGTGAGTATCATAAAAAAGCAGAGGAGATACCTATCCACAGACTTTTGCAGGAGATCTATGACAGGACGGGTTATCTGGATTACGTTAGAGCCCTGCCTGACGGAGAGATCCGGGGAGGGAATCTAAAACGGCTTATAGACCTGGCGGTGGATTTTGAAAAGACTTCGTTTCGGGGCTGCTTTAAGTTTATAAATTACATCAGGCAACTGAAAAAATACCAGCAGGATATGGGTACGGCAGATCTTATCGGAGAGGATGATGATGCCGTAAGGATCATGACGATACATAAAAGCAAGGGACTGGAATTTCCTGTGGTATTTTTGTCCGGGATAAATAAAAAATTCAATCTCTCTGACGCATCCGGCAAGGTAATAGTCTCAGCGGAGCACGGGATAGCACCGGAGGATGTGGATCCTGAAAGGCGCATTAAAGCCGGGTATTTATACAGATCCTACCTGTCTAAAAAGATCAGGGAGGATATGTTGGGAGAGGAGATGAGGATCTTATATGTGGCAATGACCCGGGCAAAGGAAAAGCTTATTTTGACCGGGACCTGCGAGGCTGATGAGGATCTTTACAGCTATGGTAAAAAGAAGCTTAACCATATCGGAAGGATTGGTGCCGGAAGCTATGCGGACTTTTTATATCCCACGATCTTTGCCGGAAAAAGCGGTATAAAGGTGGAGAAATTTACCACGTCAGATCAGGTGATGCTTGAAACCGGAGATGAGTTAAAAAAGGTGATAGGCAGGGAGGATGTGAAAAAGGCAGGGGAGCTTTCCAGTGACGAAGCGGCAGCCATATATGACAGATACCATCTTTTTAACAGGGAAAAGGGGGAGATAAGCTTTAAGGCAAAATACAGTGTGTCGGAGCTTAAGCACAGATCCATGGAGAACGCTTTTGATCCTGAGTCGATAGAACTTGCGTTTTCTGAGGAAAAAACAGATGAGGTGAAAGCCGAAGGGGGCGGAGCTTTCCGCGGTACTGCCATGCATCTTTTTATGGAGCATTTTGATTTTATGAAGGAGGCTTCCATAGAAGAGCAGATAGAGTATATGCTTCAAAAAGGGTATATGACAAAGGAGCAGGCTGACTCTTTGGATGTAAAAAGGCTTAATGATTTTTTGATGGGAAAGCTTTTTGGCAGAATGAAAGCGGCGGCATCAAACCGGCTTTTGTTCAGGGAAAAGCCCTTTGTAATGGGAGATCATCCCGGAGAGCTTCTGGGGGAATACTATCCGGATGTAAAGCTTCCGAATGATGAGGGCTCACCAATGCTTTTGGTACAGGGGATCATAGATGCGTTTTTTGTGGAGGATGACAATATAGTTTTAGTGGACTATAAGACTGACAGGGTATCATCCCCCGGGGAGCTTGTGAAAAAATATAAAAAGCAGATGGAGCTTTATGCCGACGCTTTGGAACGTGGGTTTTCAAAGTCTGTGAAGGAAAAGATACTTTATTCCTTTTATCTGGGGGAAGAGATCGTGATATGAAATGCTGGTATTAATCACTGAAATATTATATAGTGTATTGAGAGGTTTAACGGATTACTATGTATGAGGAGTTGTGAAATGGATTTTGATGATGCAGTTATAGAGGCTTTTTTGGAGCAGCAGCTTAAGCTTTTTCCTGAGAAGGTGGCGGAAACCGAAGAGGAGGCAGCGTACTTTTTAGAGGATGTCTGCGCCATTGTCTGCGATAACAAAAATGATGTAATAGAGTATGTAAGGGATGAGATGGATGCATCAGATCTGACAGATGATGAGATACTGGGGCTTATGGAGGTCTTTCCCATACCCGACGGCAGATATCTCATAGTTGAGGGATAGATATGAAAAGAAAGAGTGGGATTTTTCTTGGTATTTGTTTACTGTGCGGAATTATGCTTTGCGGATGTGAGGTAGGGGATACCACCATAAGGTTTGGGGGTGGTCCCGGGGTTTTTAATGTGTTCAGCATAGGTCCCATGTCCTGCCCGAAATCCGAGGCGCTGGTATATCTGGCGAATGCAAAAAATCTATATGGAGTTGTTGGGGATGTAAGCCTGTGGTCCGGTGATTTTCCCACAGATGCCTTAGAGGAGGGGGTCAAAAAAAATGTTCTTGGACATCTGACCAGGGTCTATACCCTTGATATTTACGCCCAGGAAAATGAAGTGGAGCTTACGGATATCGAACTGACCCGGGTGTCTGATGCGGCGGATGAATATTTTGAATCCCTGTCTGAAAATGAAAAGGAGTATTTCGGAGTATCCCGTCAGGACATATATGATATGTATGTAAGGTATGCCACAGCCATGAAGGTCTATTCCAATCTTATGAACCAGGTGGATGAAGAGGTCAGTGAGGATGAAGCCAGAATCATGGATGCCTATGTGCTCTATACCAAGGATGCCTCCAAGGCGAAAAAGGTTAAAAAGGGGCTGAAGGAGGGCAAGGATTTTATGGCTCTGTTAAGCACCTACGGGGAAGGGGATATCGGACAGCTTTCCTTTGGCAGAGGTACCTATGATGAGGCTGTGGAGAGTGTTATATTCGGACTTGATGACGGTGAGATCTCCGATCAGATAGAGGGTACGGACGGATACTATTTTGTGATGTGTACGGACAAATATGATGATGAACTTTCCGAGATAAACAAGGCATCCATAGTAACCAGAAGAAAGGAAGAGGTGATCGAAAATATAATCAAGGATCAGTATGAGGAATACGATTCCCAGATCGATACAGAGTATTGGAATGATATCACCCTGCAGGATGACGGTGTGGCTACAGACAGTTTTTTCTCTGTGCTGGAGTCCCATCTGAAGTTTTAGTTAATACTCATTAGTATAATTTTAACAAAACACAAAATTCAAAAATTGTATAAATAAACAAAATTACTATTTGATTTTTTACTATAGTAGAGTATAATGGCTGTTGGGTAAAAAGAATTTAGATGTATGGCTTTGGTCATACGGAGAGGAGAAACAAAAATGGACGCTAAGGAAAAGACAACCAGTGCATCTGCTGACACTAAGAAGACTGCTGCAGAGCTTGCAGAGATGGCTAAGGAGTCGGTTGCTAAGACAGGTGAGTCTATAAAGAAGAATGTTGAGAAGGCTGCCGAGTCAGTTAAGAAGACAGCAGCAAAGGCTTCAGCTTCTGCTAAAAAGACTACCGAGTCTGCTAAAAAGACAGCAGCAAAGGCATCAGCTTCTGCTAAAAAGACTAGCGAGTCTGCCAAGAAGACAGCAGAGAAGGCATCTACTTCTGCTAAGAAGACAGCTTCTAAGGCTTCTACAGCAGCTAAAAAGGTTTCTGCCAAGGCTACAGCCGCAAAGAAGGATGTTGCAAAGAGCGCAGTTCTTCAGGATAATTACGGTAACGAAAAGACTATGGATGATGTTTACGCAGCCGCTATCGCCAACTTCAAAGAGGGCAACAAGCGTGTAGCTGTTAAGGAGATCAAGCTTTTCGTTAAGGCAGCAGAGAATAAGGTTTACTACATTGTAAACGGCACAATTCCCGGTTCTGTTGATCTTTTCTAATCTATATATATTATGTTAATCGGCGCCCGGCGTCATTCGTGACGTCGGGTGATTACTGTGGATCCGACCTCAAGTGGGTGACCCAAAGAGGGGTCCCCGCAAAACGAAGTTTTGTGGGGAAGAGGAGGAGCAACGAAACGAGTTCGTCGGCACAAAGGAAGTTTGTGACGACATACGAGTGGAGTTTGCGACGACGAGCGGAAGTGGCGGAATTGGCAGACGCGCAGGCTTCAGGTGCCTGTGGTAGCAAT
>CAMOZG010000001.1 GCA_946630825.1 uncultured Lachnospiraceae bacterium | reverse complement strand
CTCACCAGCGGCGGGGATGCTCCGGGAATGAACGCAGCCATCCGTGCAGTAGTGCGTGAGGCTATTTCAAAAGGGAAAAAAGTTAAGGGGATCAAGAGAGGATACGCAGGACTTTTGCAGGAGGAGATCATAGATATGGATGCACACAGTGTATCCGATATCATCTCCAGAGGAGGCACTATTTTACAGACAGCACGCTGCTATGAATTCGTAGACCCCGAGTATCAGAAGGAAGCGGCTGATATATGCAGAAAGCACGGCATAGACGGGCTGGTGGTAATAGGCGGCGACGGTTCCTTTAAGGGAGCACAGAAGCTGGCGGCAAACGGGATCAATACCATTGGGCTGCCCGGCACCATAGATCTGGATATAGCCTGTACCGAGTATACCATTGGCTTTGACACTGCTGTCAATACAGCTATGGAGGCTATTGACAAGGTCCGTGATACATCAACCTCACATGAGCGCTGCTCCATAATCGAGGTTATGGGAAGAGGCGCAGGCTACATAGCACTCTGGTGCGGCATAGCCAACGGAGCTGAGGATGTACTTTTGCCGGAGAGATATGATTATGACGAGCAGAAGCTGGTAAATCACATTATCGAAGGCCGTAAAAAAGGCAAGCAGCACCACATCATCATCAATGCCGAGGGTATAGGACACTCCGCATCCATGGCAAAGCGTATAGAGGCAGCCACAGGCATAGAGACCAGAGCCACCATTCTGGGTCACATGCAAAGAGGCGGCTCCCCTACCTGTAAGGACAGGGTATATGCTTCCACCATGGGGGCACTGGCAGTGGATCTTTTGTGCGAAGGCAAGACTAATCGCGTAGTCGGATATGATCATGGCGAGTTCGTGGATTTTGATATTGACGAGGCTCTTGCCATGAAAAAGGATGTAGACGAATATCAGGTAAGGATATGCAAGGATCTGGGGAACTCATGATCATAGAGAGCAGTTCAAATCCCAGGATCAAAAAAATATCTGCACTGACGAAGAAAAGCCGGTTACGCAAGGAAACCGGCTTTTTTATCGCTGAAGGTCCCAGAATGGTCTTTGAAACTCCCGGGGAGCTTTTGCAGGAGATATATGTTTCCCAGAGCTTTTTAGAGGATGAGCGTTTTTTGGACTACTGCCGCAGGCAGGGGCTTTCATTGGAAGATGAAAAACCCGGCACTACCCCTGTTTCGGTGGTATCGGATGGGGTCATGAAGTCCCTCAGTGATACGGTAACTCCCCAGGGGATTTTGGCGGTGGTCAAAAGCCCCTCCTACGAAATGGATGAGCTTTTGGGAGACAGTGCATTTGTGGTGGCATTGGACAGACTGCAGGATCCGGGGAATATGGGAACCATATTCAGGACCGGTGAGGGAGCAGGAGTGACAGGGATCATCATGTCCCGGGACTGTGTGGATATATTTTCTCCCAAGGTGGTCAGGTCCACCATGGGAAGCCTTTACAGGGTGCCTTTTTATGTGTCGGAGGATCTGCCCCGGGACATAGGTATCCTTAAAAGCAAGGGAGTAAGCTTTCTTGCGGCACATCCCGAAGGCAGTGATATGTATTACGAGGCGGACATGAGGGTGCCCACCGGTATTTTGATAGGAAATGAGGGGAGCGGACTTTCCCCTGAGGTATCGGCTATGGCGGATAAGCGGATCACCATTCCCATGAAGGGACAGGTGGAATCTTTAAATGCAGCCATGGCATGCGGTATACTTTTATATGAGGGTACCAGACAGCGGAGGTAAAAGCATCCTATGGATCAGGTTGAATTTATTAAAAAATGTGACGGAGAGGGTATAGACACATGGAACTCCGTCATGCTTTTGTACAGGGCGGCTATCAAGGAGCTGGACACAAAAATACAGATCCTCAATGAAGAATTCAAGCAGACCCACCAGTACAATCCCATAGAGTATGTAAAATCCAGGGTCAAAAGCCCGGAGAGCATAGTTAAAAAGCTGGATCGCTACGGCTATGAGGACAGTATTGAAAATATGGTCACCTATTGCAATGACATTGCGGGCATGAGGATAGTGTGCTCCTTTACATCCGATATCTACCGCATGGCGGATATGATAGGCAGGCAAAATGACATTACAGTCATCTCCATAAAGGACTATATGAGAAATCCCAAGGAGAGCGGATATAAGAGCTACCATATGCTGGTGACTCTGCCCATATTTTTGTCCGACAAGGTGGTGGACACAAAGGTGGAGGTGCAGATCCGCACCATTGCCATGGACTTCTGGGCGTCCTTAGAGCACAAGATATACTATAAGTTTGAGGGCAATGCACCGGATTATATCAGCAAGGACCTGCGGGAGTGCTCCGGCATAGTATCAATGCTGGATGCCAAGATGCTTTCACTAAACGAAGCAATAATGGAGGCAAAGTCAGGTGGAGATTGAGCTTAAAGCCTATGCCAAGATCAACCTTGGACTGGATGTGACGGGCCTCCGTGAGGATGGATACCATCTGGTCAGGATGGTCATGCAGTCGGTGGGGATACACGATATCCTAAGGATCAAAAAGCGGGATGACGACAGGATAGTTTTTACCTGTTCAGATCCGGCTCTTGAAACAGGGGATAATCTCTGTGTAAAGGCGGCAGAGATAATAAGTGCCAAAGCAAAAAAGAGGCTTGGGGCAGACATAAGGCTTATAAAAAACAATCCCGTGGCTGCAGGGATGGCAGGGGGCAGTACAGATGCCGCCGCCGTGCTTGTGGGGTTAAACAGCATATATGAGCTGGGATATGACAATGCAGCGCTTAGGGCGCTGGGAGTATCTGTCGGGGCGGACGTACCCTTTTGCATAGAGGGTGGGACGGCACTTTGTGAGGGTATAGGTGAGATCATCACCCCAATTTCTCCCATGGCAAAGCTTTCCATTTTAATAGCCAAGCCGGACAGGGCAGTATCCACCGCAGGCATATACGGACGGCTTGACTCAATAGGAGATTATGTCCATCCTGACATAGATGCGCTAATGGATGCCATAGAGTCAGGGGATAATAAAGCCCTGGGGAAAAGCCTGGGCAATGTATTGGAAAATGTTACCATGTCAGAGGTGGGTGAAATAGCAAAGCTTAAGGAAGTCATGACGGACATGGGGGCTTATGGGGCACTTATGACAGGAAGCGGACCTACGGTGTTTGGGCTTTTTGCCGATTTAGACATGGCTGAGGACTGTAAGAGGAATATAGAAAAAATGGGGATATGCTCCTTTTTGGAGATCACCGAACCGGTACCGGGGATGATGTAGCAAGGATTGGAGAAGGGTATGGATAAGGGATTTTCACTGGACACACAATCATATCTGCCACTTAGGGACGAGGTTTTTTGTACCCTCAGGGATCTGATATTAAAGGGGGAATTAAAGCCGGGGGACCGGCTGATGGAGATCCATCTGGCGGACAAGCTGGGGGTAAGCCGCACTCCTGTAAGGGAGGCTATAAAGATGCTGGAGCGGGAGGGTCTGGCTTTGACCATTCCCAGACGGGGAGCCCAGGTGGCCCGGATGACGGAAAAGGATCTGTCGGATGTGCTTGAGGTCCGCAAGGTCTTAGATGAGCTGGCGGTGGAAAAGGCATGCAAAAATATAAATGACGAGATCACAGCCCGGCTTCGGGGTGCCATGGATGAATTTAAAAAAGCCGTGAGTGAGGAGGATACCAAGACCATAGTTGAGGCTGATGAGGCTTTTCACAGGATCATTTATGAGGCGGCTGATAATCCGAGGCTCTTATCCATAGTGGATAATCTAAAAGAGCAGATGTACAGATTCAGATTTGAATATG
This sequence comes from uncultured Lachnospiraceae bacterium, assembly GCA_946630825.1. Classification (GTDB taxonomy): domain Bacteria; phylum Bacillota; class Clostridia; order Lachnospirales; family Lachnospiraceae; genus JAILEN01. The sequence continues at coordinate 42,363 of CAMOZG010000001.1, read as the reverse complement.
TGAGAGAAGAAAAAAACTACGACAAGCTTATAGACGAGCACCAGAGTATCGTGGATGGCTTAAAGAGAGGGGACGTGCACTTTGTGAAAAAGATAATGCACACCCATCTGCAGAATCAGATAGATGCAGTCAGAAGCATAATTAGAAGCTATGATAAATAGTGTGGATGTAACCGTAAAAATGGCAGCCACCCAGTCCATGGGAGTCCATAGCGAAAAGCAGGACCGCCTGTGTGAAGGGAAGTGGTATGAAAGAGACGGGGTACAGATCGTAAAATACAGGGACTTTGAATCCGACACCATAGATACCATGGAGATCAAACCCCGGCGGGTAAAAGTAAGGCGCAGCGGTGCAGTCTCTTCTGAGATGGACTTTGCCCCCGGAGAGTCACACTTGTTTGAAATGGAGACCAGACTTGGGAAATTCAACTTTTTAGTGCGTACCACCAGAGTGGCTGTGGGCATATATGAGGACCACCTTTCGGTGGCCCTGGCTTATGATCTGTATGCAGATGGTTCACTGGTAAGTCATAACCATGTGGACTATGACATAACCTACGCCTAACCTATGCTTGATTCATCTTTTTAGCCTGTCTCTGAAGCCAGGCACGGATGCCCTTTTTGGGAGCCTCATCCTGAGGAGCCTTGTTGCCATGGAGTCCCTTTACTCCGGTGATATAAAGTCCGCTTACCTGTGCCTTTACCTCTTTTTTAACAGGCACCTGATCAAACACATCAAAGTCGCAGATGAAGGTCATTACCTTTGGACCTACCTTTGCCTTTACTATGGGCATCTTGGAGCCCTTTGCATACCAGGGCATGGAATTTACCACCGCATCCGGCAGGGATGCATCCTTAAGCTTCATCCTCTTTTTGTCAATGATAAGCATGGAAACGGTCTGGGACATTGCCTTGACCTGTTCGTCCTGTTCAGCCTTTCTCTTTTCGGCTTTTTTTCCAAGGAAATAAAAAACAATGGTGAGCACCAGCACAATGGCGGTGATTATCAGAAGCACCAGTGTAAATGTGGGTATCTGTAATAAAAACATGGATCATCCTCCGCTTTAGTCTTATTATATATCGCAAAACCGACTTTGATACTATATCATTAAAGCAGGCAAAAAGCAATGCCGGTTGCCGATTGAGTTTGATGGTGGTAAAATACAGAGCATGAAGAAAGTAATTCCATTTTTAATAGTCGTGGCACTGATCTTTTTGGGAGGTCTGTATATCTTCGGAGTGAGACCGGTTTATACCTACACTCCCCAGGATCAAAAGGAAAGTGCCGCCATACTGAATAACCCCTATGAAGGGATGTATCGCATATACAGCTATACTCTTTCGGATACGGATCCCACCCCTGTATCGGAGGTGGCAGAGGAGCTTTTGGGTGACGGATACAGATTGTGCCTTTTGGAGGTAAATCTTGAAAACTACGCCGAGGGAGAATTAAGCGAGACGGCACTTACCCAGCTTAATGATGTGCTGTCTGTTTTTGATGCCGGTGATCGCGGGGTGATCCTCCGACTTTTATACGACCAAAAGGGAGAGGCTAAAAAGGTGGAGCCAAAGAGTGTGGAGATCGTAAGGGACCATATCATTGCCGCAGCTCCTATCATAAACCGGCATGTAAGCTGTGTATTTACACTGCAGGGGATCCTGATCGGAGACTACGGTGAGATGCATGACTCCAATCTTTTGAATGAAGAAAATATCTCCATGCTGATGGATACCATGTACTCCCAGATAGATCCTGATATTTTTCTTGCGGTAAGGACTCCCTGGCAGTGGCGGCTGATCACAAAATCCGACGACCCCTCCACGAACCGGGGCATCACCTCCAGGCTTGGACTTTTTAATGACGGTCTATTTGGCTCCGAGGATGATCTGGGCTCATATACCATCCGTCCCAGAAGTGATGAGTACAACTTCCAGGAGGTTTTGTGTGCCCATGTACCAAACGGCGGTGAGGTAGTGGTGGACAATGAATACAATGACTATGAAAATGCCAGACTGGATCTGAAAAAGCTTCATATATCCTATCTCAACAGCGAGTATGACCCGGCGGTCTTAAACAAATGGAAAAATCAAAAGGAGCTTACCGATCCCATATGGAGGGGGAAAAGCGGATATGAGTATATAGAAAATCATCTGGGCTACAGGTATTTCATCTCATTTTCTGATGCGCTGATAGACAGCTCTCTTACCTCTGCGGATATCAGTATGCGGGTGACACTTAAAAACAAAGGCTTTGCTCCAGCCTACAGACCTTTCAAAGGATATATCAGACTTGAACCCACAGGAAAAAAAGCCGGTGGGGATATCCTTTTGGAAGTCCCTACCGACTTTACAACTCTTATGGCTGATGAGACCCGGTCGGTGGATGTGCCTGTTACAAAAGGTCTTGAAAATACCGACTATAAGGTCTGGTTCTATATTGAGGATGAGATCACCGGCGAGAGGATCATACCTGCCAATGAAAACTTAAATGGTACCGAGCTTCTTTTGGGTACCTTAAGCTGCAGATCCTTTTTGAAAAAATAGCATCCCTATTCGATCACCTTGCCCATTTTTTCATAGCACAGATCCACTGCCTGGTGGCAGCGGTCTATATAGTTGTCGTATTCACCCTCCACATCAGAGGTTATGCCCTCGGCATCCGCAATGGCTGCAAAGACCATCTCCGAGGTCATGCTGTCCTTTATCTGGGCACGGATGGTCTCTTTAAATTCGTCAGGAGTTACCCCTAAGTTTTCCTGGATGTATTTGTCCACGTCACCATCTTCGGTGTAGCTTTTATAGGATTCCAAATAGTAGGCAAGGCGGTTTTCCACCACATCCTCAGGATAGTTTTCTACGGTGCAGTTTGCCACTACAGTGTCTATAAGGGCATTCTTTACGGCTTCTTCCTTTTGGGATTCCACCTGGGCTTCAAAGTCTTTTCGCTGGTTCTTTAAATAAGCCTCCACCGAGTCCGCTCCTAAGTTTTCCTTTACATAGTCATCCGTAAGATCGTCATGGGTGATGGCAGGCTTGCAGATGTAGTTGATGGTGAATCTGAATACCACCTGCTGACCGGCAAGCTCGGCGGAACCGTAGTTTTCGGGGAAGGTTACATCACAGTCAATGGTCTCCCCCACCTTGGCACCTACAAGGCCCGAGGTAAAGCCCTCTATATATCCGCTGCCATTTACGGAGCAGTTCCCTGCCACATCAATGGTCTGATCCTTGGCGGTACCTCCTTCAAAGGCTTCTCCGTCCTTGAGACCCATATAGTCAAGATTTACTATGGAGTCCTCCTTGACCTCGGTGGCATCAGGATCCTTTTCGTAGCTGGCACCTTCCAAAAGAGCCTGATCCACGAACTTGTAAAAGGCTTCGTCACTGGTGTCAAATTTCTCCGTAAGCTCCACATCCACTCCGATATAATCTCCTAAGGTGACATAGTCGGAGGGGGTGTAATTTACATCCACATCCTCAGTGGCTCCGGCTTCGGTGTCGGAGGTGTCACTTTTTGTGTCTGTGTCTGCCTTATCCTTACAGCCCCAAAGGGTCATTGTCATGCATGCTAAGATCAATGCGGTCAATATTTTCTTTTTCATTTTGCTGCTCCTTTTTATTGGTAAATGCCATCATTGTAATTCACATTTCCGACCATTTTATCACAGACTCCCTCTAAAAGAAATCTTTATTTTTATATGCTTATGGTATATAATACTTTCAAAGGATTTACAACGATTCTTAAGAGAGGCATCTAAGGATCTGAGTCACTGACAGAAACTTAGTATATCATGATATGAATAGTATTTTTCACTATTATATAGCGGCATCTTCGGTATTTTTGCTTTGCCTTTTCATTATGAGAGGCAAGGGCTTTTTGCGTCGCAAAAACAAGATAATCTTTGTGGTCATCCTCAATCTTTTAATAAGCACCTTAGCATCACTTCTCGGGGATTATCAGGTGTTTACCTTTATGGGAGTGCAGCGCAATATCACCATGACCTTTATCATGAATATGATATACCATTATCTGCACTGTATGCTGCCCTATCTTTTTGTACTTTTTGCCATAGAAATTTCCGGTTTGTGGAATAAGGTATCTGTACGGAAAAAATGGATACTTTCCCTGCCTTGTGTTGCCTTCGGGGCAGTCCTGACGGCAAATCCCTGGACCAACTGGTGCTTTAGGGTGGATGCGCTGGGAGTGTACCACAGGGGAGATGGTATATGGCTGGAGTACATCATAGCCCTTGTATATGTTTTAGGAGCCTTTTTAACAGTTCTTGCCTTCAGAAAATCCATTGGGAAAAAACGTGTGCTGGGGCTTACGCTTTTTATGCTCTTATGTATCACGGGAGTCCTTATCCAGATGGCGGAGCCTTCTATGGTGGTGGAGTCCTTCTTTGAGGCTGTGGGTCTAATAGGTATCATATCCACGGTGGAAAGCACGGAGGAGCTTCGTGATAACAAAACCGGTCTTTATCACAGAGAGGTCTTTGAGGCTGATCTTTACAGGCTTATAAATGCAGGCGCCAGATTCGGAGTTGTCACCTTCCGCATAATAAATGTAGAGGATGTGGAAAGCACTCTGGGAAATCCGGGTATGACGGAGCTGGAGGAAAATATTGCAAATTGGATGAGACAGGCAGGCTTTATGAAAAAGCATTACTGCTATCACATCAGACACGGAGTTTTTGCACTTCTTACAGTGGAAAGCAGCGATACCATTGATGTGGCAGAAAGCATAAAGGAGGGCTTTGTCTCAGGTGCCGCTGCAGGTATGGGCAAAGGTCTGGATGTGGAGGTGGAGATTTTTGCCATCCATGTGCCGGATGAGGCTGCGGATTATGAAGAGATCATGGCAATTACCAATACCAAGACAGACAATGTGGTGACAGATACCACCATTTACAGGGGTGATGATTTTGATGTGGTAAAAAGAAGAGTGGCTGTGGAGGAGGCTATCAAAAGAGCTGTCCGGGACAAGACCATTCAGGTTTACTACCAGCCCATATACGACAATACCGCAGGACGTATCCACAGTGCAGAGGCGCTTGCCAGGATATTTGACGAGCAGATGGGATTTATTCCCCCGGATGAATTCATAGCCGTGGCAGAGTCCAATGGAATGGTCATAGATGTGGGATACCAGGTGTTTGAAAAGGTGTGCAGGGATCTGTCAGACGGCAGCATGGCTGAGGCAGGTATAGATTTCGTGGAGGTCAATGTATCGCCGGTACAGTGCATGAAGCAGGACTTAGATCAGGACTTTATCAAGGTCATGGATTCCTGGCACATCCGTCCTTCCCAGATCAATCTGGAAATAACCGAGTCCACTGCTGAAAAAAGTGCGGATATCTTCCGTGCCACCATCCAAAAGCTTAAGGAGGCAGGCTTTTCCTTTTCCCTGGATGACTACGGCACAGGGGTGTCCAATATAGCATCACTTTATGAGATGAAATTTTCCATCATCAAGATGGATAAGTCCATACTCTGGAATGCGGACAATGACGAGGATGCCAGAGGGCTGATGGAAAATATTGTAAACATGGTTCACGGTCTGTCCATACCCATAGTCTGTGAGGGAGTGGAGACAGAGGCACAGAAGTCGGAGCTTAGCAGGCTGGGAGTTGAGTTTTTCCAGGGCTACTACTATTCAAAGCCCCTGCCTATAGACAGCTTTTTGGATTACTGCAGAGGCGTGGTGGTATCATGAAAAGCCTTTTTCCGAGAGCCTATGTGGACTCTATCTTTGATGTGGATTTTGAAAAGCTCTACAGTGAGGGCTACAGAGGGATAATCTTTGATGTGGACAATACATTAGTGCCCCACGGAGCCCATGGGGACAAAAGAGCCATAGAGTTTTTTGATTACTTGAAAAGGACGGGGTTTAAGACCCTGCTTTTGTCCAATAATGGAGAGCCCAGAGTCAAAAGCTTTAAGGAAGAGGTGGGAGCCACCGGATATATCTATAAAGCCAATAAGCCTGCAAGGACCGGATATATGGAAGCCATGAAGAGGCTTGGGACGGAAAGTGGGACCACACTGTTTTGCGGAGATCAGATATTCACGGACATATGGGGCGCCAACAGAAGCGGCATCAGAAGCATCATGACAAAGCCTGTGCTTAAATGGAAGGAAGAACCACAGATCATACTAAAAAGGTTTGCCGAGGCTTTAGTGCTTTTTGTATATGGAATCAAAAAAGGCATATGGGGAGAGGATGCCCCGGTGCCGCTAAAAAAATAGAGGAAGGTGGAATTATGAAGGTAGCGATTGGAAATGATCACGCTGCGGTGGAGCTGAAAAAGGACGTGGTAGAATATCTCGAAAACAAGGGATATGAAGTCATAGATATGGGTACAGACAGTACCGGGGCTGACAGCTATACCGAGTACGGCCTGGCGGTGGGAGAAGCGGTGGCATCCTCCAAGGTGGACTGCGGAGTATTGATCTGCGGTACGGGAGTGGGTATATCCATTTCTGCCAACAAGGTTCCCGGCATAAGGGCGGCAGTCTGTTCGGAACCGGTGACTGCAGCTTTAGTAAAGAGACATAACAATGCCAATATCATAGCCTTCGGGGCGCGGATAGTGGGTACCGAAACAGCCCACGCCATACTTGATGCCTATTTTGGAGCAGAGTATGAGGGAGGCAGACATGATGAGCGTATAGCCGATATTAAGGCTATCGAAGCAAAGTATTTGCATTTTTAAGACAATTAGTGTAAAATGTTGCAAGTATTTGTGAGTATGACAGGATTTTATTAGGAGGATTTATAATTATGGTTACAGCCGGCGATTTTAAAAACGGTATTACTATTGAGTATGACGGCAAGGTTTGTCAGATCGTGGAGTTTCAGCATGTTAAGCCCGGCAAGGGAGCTGCTTTTGTTCGTACCAAGCTTAAGGATATTGTAAACGGTGGTGTGGTTGAGACTTCATTCAGACCTACTGAGAAGTTTGAAAACGCCCACATAGACCGTAAGGATATGCAGTATCTGTACAGTGATGGCGATCTCTATCACTTCATGGACACAGAGACCTATGATCAGATAGCTCTGTCAGAGTCCGACATAGGAGATTCCCTTAAGTTTGTCAAGGAAAATGAGATGGTAAAGATCTGCTCCTACAAGGGCAATGTATTCGCAGTGGAGCCCCCTCTTTTCGTGGAGCTTGCCATTACAGAGACAGAGCCCGGATTTAAGGGAGATACAGCTACCGGAGCTACAAAGCCCGCTACAGTTGAGACCGGTGCACAGGTCAATGTACCTCTCTTTGTAAACCAGGATGATGTAATAAAGATCGACACACGTACCGGTGAGTATTTATCGAGGGTATAATATGGATATTAAGCAGCAGCCGCTGTCTGAGATTTTACAAAACAGAGATATTTTTGCCATATTTGATGAAGAATTTCAGCGCGCCTCATGGCTGGATGTGACGGCGCTTTTGTCCTCGGAGAGTACGCTTATGGATCTTTACACGGATGGCATAGTTCCGGCAGAGGTTTTGGATGAGATTACCAAGAGGATAGATATTAAAAGGGTGGAGTCTGATGGAAATTAAGAGTAAGGCTCATATGATGAAGCTGTCATCCAACAGGATGGCGGCTTCTTCTTTAGATATGAGACATGGGGCACTTGTGGCTATAAGCGATAGCCTTGAGGCAAACAAAAAAGAAATATTTGCGGAAAACGAAAAGGATCTTAAGCGTGCCGAAGAAGAGGGTATATCCCAGGCAGTCTACAAAAGACTTAAGTTCGACGAAAAAAAGCTTTTGACAGTTAAAAACGGCATCAGTGAACTTATGGCGCTGGAGGATCCGGTCGGCAGGCTTTTATACGAAAAGGAGCTTGAGGAGGGACTGGTGCTTAAGCGGGTAAGCTGTCCCATAGGAGTCCTTGGGGTGATATTTGAAGCCAGACCGGATGCTTTAGTACAGATCGCCACTCTTTGCATAAAAAGCGGCAACTGCGCCATTTTAAAGGGCGGCAAGGAAACTGCCAATACCAACCGTATACTTTTTAAACTCATTCACGAAGCTGCCGTAAAGGCAGGGCTTCCCGAGTCCGCGCTTTTTTTGGCAGAGACCCACAGTGAGATAGACGAGCTTTTATCCTGTGAGGGGGATGTGGATCTCATAATTCCCCGGGGATCCAATGCTTTTGTCAGATATATAATGGATCATACCAAGATACCGGTCATGGGTCATGCAGACGGAGTGTGCCACACCTATGTGGATGCTGATGCAGATATTAAAAAGGCAATACCCATAATACTTGATGCAAAGACCCAGTACACTGCAGCCTGCAATGCCACTGAGACTCTGCTTATCCACAGACAGGCGGCGCAAAAGTTTTTACCTGCACTGGCAAAGGCGCTCCAGGATGCCGGAGTAAAGCTTAGGGGTACAAAAGAGGTTTATGACATTTTAAAGGATGCTCCTGATGAAAAGGGAGCAGGGATCATGGATGAGGATATCATGGCAGAGGAGGAGTTTGACAGGGAGTACCTGGATCTGGTGATATCCATAAAGCTGGTTTCGGATGTGGATGAAGCCATAGATCATATCAACAGGTTTGGCTCCCATCACACTGATGCCATTATCACGGAAAATGACGAAACAGCAGCCCGCTTTATGGACATGGTGGATTCTGCAGGAGTATATCAGAATGCCTCCACCCGGTTTGCCGACGGCTTCAGATACGGATTCGGAGCAGAGGTAGGTATATCCACCTCCAAGATCCATGCCAGGGGACCCGTGGGCTTAGAGGGACTTATGACCTACAAATACAAGCTCTACGGTCACGGAGACAAGCTTCATATAGTAAAGGATTTTAAGGGCTGAAATCTGACATGGAGACTTACTTTACAAAGACCTGCAAAAAGCCTGCCCGGGATCTTGAATTTTTACTTAAGATAGATCATCCAAATATAGTTCATACCATATCCCTAGAGGAAACAGATAAGGGGGATACCCTTATAACCATGGAGGATGTGGGAAAGACAACCCTAAAGGATCTTGCCGGTGAGGAAGGCGGACTTTCGGCAGAGGATGTCATATACATAGGAAAAAAGCTGTGCAGCGCCATATCCTACCTCCACAGTCTGACGCCGCCCTGGCTCTATTGCGATATGAAGCCGGAAAATGTGATCATAACCAAAGCTGCGAAAGATATAAAAAGAGTGGTGCTTATTGACATAGACGGAGGCTGTCCTATGGTGATGGACGGACTGGCTCCAAAGGACAGCTTTGGCACCAAAGGCTATGCTGCACCGGAGCAGATGGCGCCTATGGGATCCCTGGACTTCAGGGTGGATGTGTATGGTATATGTGCCACCTTGGATGCAGTATACAAAAGACGGCTTTTTTTCATGGGAAGCCGTGGACGGGCTCTTACCGCGATCATAAAAAAGGGCATGTCAGAGGATCCGGGAGACCGGTACTTTACGGTGAAGGAACTTGAAAAAGCAATAAATAAAGCAGGAGATCAAAAATGAAGGATATAAAGGGATTACTTGAAAGACTTGAGTATAAGCATGTATTCGGAAGTCTTGAGGGGGAGATAACAGAGCTTGTATACGACTCCCGGAAAATAGAGCCGGGCTGTTGCTTTGTATGTATAAAAGGAGCTGCCTTTGACGGACACAGTGCCGTGACCGAGGCAATAAATGCGGGAGCGTCCTTAGTGGTAATGGAGACAAGATCCGCTGTTACTGATGAGGTTCAAAAAAAGCTTTCCTCTCTGGCGGATAATTCGGATCTTAAAAAGCTTAATATAATAACCGTGGAGGATACCAGAGAGGCTTTGGCATTTTTATCTGCGGCATATTTTGACCATCCGGCGGAGAAGCTGTCAGTGATCGGTATTACGGGAACCAAGGGCAAGACCACCACCACCTACATGGTAAAGTCTATTTTGGAAAATGCAGGGAAAAAGGTGGGGCTTATAGGTACCATAGAGACCATAATCGGAGAGGAGCATATCCCTGCTGTAAATACCACTCCTGAGTCCTACATCATTCAGAGGGATTTTAAGCGCATGGCAGATCTCGGCATAGAGGTCTGTGTCATGGAAGTCTCTTCCCAGGGGCTTATGATGCACAGGGTGGACGGTTTCACCTTTGAGCTGGGGATATTTACAAATATTTCCCCGGATCATATCGGACCAAACGAGCACAAGGATTTCGAGGATTATCTCAGATGCAAGTCCCTGCTTTTTACAAAATGCCGTCACGGAATAGTAAACGGGGATGATGAGCATAAGGATGCCATATTAAAGGGTCATACCTGTACCGTAAATACTTACGGACTGGATGAGAAAAATGATCTGACTGCAAAAAATATAGAGCTTTTTACCGGAAACGGATTTTTAGGTATCAGATATGACGCTGTGGGGCTGGAAAATTTCAAAGTAGAGGCCCACGTACCCGGCATTTTTTCCGTATATAATACCTTAACGGCAATAGCCATCTGTCACCACTACGGAGTGGATGCGGCTGTGATGCAGGAGGCGCTTAAAAAAGCCCATGCCAAGGGCAGGATCGAGATGGTCCATGTGTCGGATGACTTTTCTCTTATGATAGACTATGCCCACAATGCCATGGCACTTGAAAGCCTGCTTACCACCCTAAAGGAGTACGAACCCGGAAGGCTGGTATGTCTCTTTGGCTGCGGCGGCAACCGGTCAAAGCTTCGGCGCTTTGAAATGGGTGAGGTGTCGGGAAGGCTGGCTGACCTTACGGTGGTGACATCCGACAATCCCAGGGACGAGGAGCCCATGGACATTATAAATGACATAATCGAAGGGGGCATAAAAAAGACCACCGGAGAATATGTGACCATACCGGATCGGAAGGAAGCCATCCGCTACTGCATAGAAAACGGACAGCCCGGGGATGTAATAGTGCTTGCAGGAAAGGGTCATGAGGATTACCAGGAGATACATGGAAAAAAATACCCCATGGATGAAAGGGTGCTGATCCGGGAGATAATGGAAGAAATGGGAGAATAGCAAGGCTTTGTACGCGGATGTTATCATAGATATTTCACATGAAAAGCTGGATCGGCCGTTCCAGTATGCAATTCCCAAAAGGCTGGAGGGCACCATAAGACCCGGAAGCCGGGTGGTGGTTCCCTTTGGAGGGGGAGACCGGAGCATGACAGGCTATGTGACGGGACTGTCAGATACACCGGAGATAGATCCCTCCCGGATAAAGGATATCACCGGCACACCTCAGGGAGAACTTGCCATAGAGGATCAGCTCATAGGATTAGCGGCATGGATGAAATCCAATTACGGCGGTACCATGAGTCAGGCTCTAAAGACGGTGATACCGGTAAAGAAAAAACAGGCACTAAAGCTTAAAAAGACCATATGTCTGATCCCCGCAGAGGGAGAAGCCAAAGATATTTTGGACGATATGTGCGCCAGAAAAAACCACAGCATCCCCAAGGAGAGGCTTTTAAGAGCCCTGATAAACGACAGGGAGCTGTCCTGGGATATGGTGAGAAACAAGCTTATGATCCCTGCCGCTGCTATCCGGGATATGGAAAGCAAAGGGCTTGTTAAGATAATAGAGGAGAGGGAATTTCGCCTCCCCACCGGTAATTTGCCTGAGGAGGAAGAAAGACCTATGCTAACCCCGGAGCAAATGGAGGTGCTTGAAACCTACAAAAAAAGACGTGATGAAAAGAAGCCCTTTCTTTTGTACGGAGTCACCGGAAGCGGCAAGACAGAGGTTTATCTGCAGATCATAGAGGAGGTGATATCCGGGGGGAGGCAGGCAATAGTCCTGATCCCGGAGATATCTCTGACCTATCAGACGCTGGTCCGGTTTTACCGCAGGTTTAAGGATAGGGTGTCCACCATAAACAGCCGCATGACTCCGGCAGAGCGGTATGACCAGTTTGAAAGAGCAAAAACAGGTGACATATCTGTTATGATCGGTCCCAGATCCGCTCTTTTTACCCCATTTTCAAATCTGGGTGTGATCATTATAGACGAGGAACATGATGACTCCTATAAGTCCGGGCAGATCCCCAGATACCACGCCAGGGAAACTGCCATACAAAGAGGCAGGATGACGGGGGCGTCTGTGGTTTTAGGCTCCGCCACCCCTTCTGTGGAAAGCTATGAAAGGGCAGAGGCCGGCGAGTATATCAGGCTGGATATGCCTCACAGGGTATCTAAAAGAAGCCTGCCCCACTGTGAGATAGTGGATATGAGGCAGGAGCTCAAAAGGGGAAACCGCACCATGTTTTCCGGGCTCCTTTCCGAGCATATCAAAGACAGACTAAAAAAGCAGGAGCAGATCATGCTTTTTTTAAACAGAAGAGGACTGGTTTCTTCTGTTTCTTGTCGTGAGTGCGGACATGTGATAAAATGTCCTCATTGTGATGTGTCACTGTCACTTCACAGAGGCGGACGTCTGACCTGCCATTACTGCGGGTATTCCATGCCCCAGGTGAAGAGCTGTCCCAACTGCGGTTCAGCATATATACGTGGATTTCGGGTGGGGACCCAGTCCATAGAGGATGAGCTTATAAAAAGCTTTCCCGGTATCAGAGTCCTTAGGATGGATGCGGATACCACCGGAGGCAAGGATGGACACAGACGGATACTTGAGGCTTTTTCCAACAGGGAAGCGGATGTGCTTTTGGGCACACAGATGATAGTAAAGGGTCATGATTTTCCCGGAGTTACTCTCATGGGGATCATGATTGCGGATATATCCCTTAACTCCTCAGATTACAGGGGAGGGGAGCGTACCTTTCAGATACTTACACAGGCAGCAGGCAGGGCAGGCCGGGGTGATATCCCCGGGGATGTGGTGATACAGACCTATCAGCCGGACAATTACAGCATCACCTCCGCGGCAGCCCAGGACTATGAGAGCTTTTATGCCCGGGAGTCGGAATACAGGAAGCTTATGAAGTATCCTCCCTTTTCCCATATGCTTTCCATAATGATATCCTCAGAGGAGGAGGGACAGGCAGCAGGCAGGGCAGCAGCCATCAAAAGCTTCATAGATGAAATGTCCGTAATAGGTGCAGTGGTCTTGGGACCTTTTATGGCACCGGTGGGCAAGCTTCGGGATGTGTACCGAAGAGTGGTATATGTAAAAAATACAAATTACGACAGGCTGGTTTTTATAAAGGACCGGCTGGAAAGATATCTTTTGAATGAAAGGGGCTATTCCAAAGCGTATGTAAGCTTTGACTTTGACCCTATGGATTTTATGTAGGAAGGAAAAATATGGCACTTAGAGAGATCAGATTGCAGGGAGATCCCATACTTCTCAGGGAATGTCGGGAGGTAAAGGAGCTAAAGGACCGGGATCAGCAGTTAATTGACGATATGCTTGAAACCATGTATAGCAATGAGGGTGTGGGGCTTGCGGCGCCTCAGGTGGGAGTCCTTAAGCAGATCGTTGTTATGGATGTAAGTGAGGATAAAAATGAGCCCATAGTGCTTATCAATCCCAGTGTGGCAGAATCAGACGGAGAACAGACCGGCCCCGAGGGATGTCTGTCTGTACCCGGATTGTACGGGGATGTGACCAGACCCATGCATGTGGTGGTAAAAGCACTGGACCGGAATATGGAACCCATAAATATGGAGGGTGACGGACTTTTTGCCAGGGCAGCCTGTCATGAGATCGATCATTTAAAGGGTCATATGTATACAGAACTTGCACAGGGACCGCTTTACGAGATGAAGGATGAGGAAGAGGAAGACTAAATATCTTTTTTAGGATTTTCCGGTTTAGGAGGCTTAAATGAACATAATTTTTATGGGTACCCCGGATTTTGCAGTTGGCACGCTGGAGGCTCTGGTTAAGGATGGACACAATGTGGTGCTGGCTGTGACACAGCCTGACAAGCCGGTGGGCAGACATCAAGAGATGACTCCCCCTGCGGTAAAGGTCTGGGCTGAGGAGCATGGGATATTGGTGTATCAGCCGGATACGGTAAAGGATCCTCATGTGATCTCGGAGCTTCGTGAGGTGAATGCAGATATATTTGTGGTGGCTGCCTTTGGACAGATCCTTCCCAAGGAGCTTTTGGAAGTGCCGAGATACGGCTGCATAAATGTACACGCCTCACTGCTTCCCAAATATCGGGGAGCTGCCCCCATCCAGTGGGCTATTCTAAACGGAGACGAAAAGACCGGTGTGACCATAATGCAGATGGGCGAAGGCTTAGATGACGGAGACATAATCATGCAGGAAGAGGTGGTTATCGCTCCCGACGATACAGGTGGCACCCTCTTTGACAAGCTTTCCACAGTAGGGGGAAATCTGTGCTGCATGGCACTTCATGCCATAGAAAACGGAGTGGCGGAGCACCATCCCCAGGACGAGAGCCAGTCTTCCTATGTGGGTATGATCAAAAAGGAGATGGGCAATATCGACTTTAAAAAGAGTGCTGATGAGATAAGCAGATATGTCAGGGGACTCAGACCCTGGCCCGGCACCTTTACCAAGTTCGGTGCCGCCACCATGAAGATATGGGAGGCGAAAAGAGATCCGTTTCTGGAGAATATGCTGGGGGAAAAGCTTATAGGAAATATCTTTGCCAACCAGACCGCACCAGGAACCATAGTCCATGTGGACAAGGATCATCTGGTGGTGCAGACCGGAGAGGGCTTTTTATCCATCAAAGAGGTTCAGATTGAGGGTAAAAAGAGGATGGCTGTAAATGACTTCCTAAACGGATACTCCGTGGAGATAGGAGAGCATCTGGGATAGATTTTATGAGTGAGATCGATCTGCGCCGGGTGGCGCTGGAGACTATGCTTAAGGTGTGGAGGCAGGATGCATACTTAGGTCCCACACTTGATGAAGCAATGTCGGAATATAAAGATATGGACAGACGGGGGCGCGCTTTTTTGACGCGCCTTTGTTTCGGCACAGAGGAGAGACTGATTTTCTTGGATGAGGTGATAAAAAGCTACTCATCAGTGCCCTTTAAAAAGATAAAGCCGGTGATACTGGCGATCCTTCGGCTTTCGGTTTACCAGATATACTACATGGATGGTGTGCCGGATCATGCCATAGTATCCGAGGCAGTTTTGCTTGCCAAGAAAAAAAAGCTGGGGAATCTGTCCGGCTTTGTAAACGGGGTCCTAAGATCGGTGCTAAGGGATGGCAGGGATGAAAAGCCTGCCATGGAAAAGCTGATATCATCAGCCCGGGATGTGAATGAATATTCCCTGAGATACAGCATCCCCTTGTGGATAATTGAAATGTGGACAAGGGACTTCGGAGAGGAAGAATGTGCCACCATCTGCCGTGGGTTTTCAAAGCCCTCCCCCATTACCATATGGACCAATACTGATCCCATGGAGATACGCACCATAGCTGACCCCGGCGGCAGCATAGAGGATATGGAGGGGTTTTTGCAGGGGGAGTTTTATGTCCAGGATGAGTCCTCCATGCAGCCTGTACTTATGTCAGGCATAAAGGCAGGGGATAAGGTGCTGGATGTGTGTGCGGCACCGGGAGGCAAATCCCTTTTGGCGGCAAAAATGGGAGCCTTTGTTGAGTCAAGGGATGTATCCGACAGCAAGCTTCGCAAAATAGAAGAAAACATCCGGCGCATGGGAATGTCTGAGACGGTGCATACCAAAAAATGGGATGCCACCATAGCTGATGAGTCGGCGATCCGATCCTATGATGCGGTGATAGCGGATCTGCCCTGCTCCGGGCTTGGGATCCTTTCCAAAAAGCCGGAGATAAGATACAGGCTTGAGCCTTCGGATATAAAAAGTCTGGCGGAGCTTCAGAAAAAGATACTTTCGGTGGTGTGCGAATATGTAAAAGAGGGGGGCACACTGATATACTCCACCTGCACCATTACCGGGGAGGAAAACGAAGGGGTCACAAACAGCTTTTTGCGGGAGCACCCGCAGTTTAAATTAAGGACAAAAAGACAGATCATGCCCGAGGCAGGCGGACATGACGGATTTTTTGTGGCGGTGATAAATCGTGATTGATATAAGATCGTTGACCTATGAGGAGCTTATAGAGCAGGTCATTGGCATGGGGGAAAAGCCCTATCGTGCCAGACAGCTTTATGAGTGGCTTCATGTACATACAAAAGCTTCATATGATGAGATGACCAATCTGTCCAGATCCTTTAAGGAAAAGCTTGCTTCTGAATGCGAGATGACCACCTTAAGGGCGGAGGTGAGGCAGAGGTCAAAGGAGGATGGCACCTGCAAGTACCTTTTCAGACTCAGTGATAACCATATGGTGGAGAGTGTGCTTATGAGGCATGACTACGGCATCACAGCATGTATCTCCTCCCAGGTGGGCTGCAGGATGGGCTGTCGTTTCTGCGCTTCGGGTATAGGAGGCAGGATCAGGAATCTGCTGCCCGGTGAGATGTTAGAACAGATCTATGCCATGAGGCGGGATCTTTTGGCTGAAAAAAAAGGTGACGAGGAACCGAGGATAGATCATGTGGTGATAATGGGTACAGGGGAGCCTTTGGACAATTTTAAAAACCTTTTGACCTTTTTAAATATCATCACCAGTGACCGGGGACAGAATCTGAGCATCAGAAATATTACGGTCTCCACCTGCGGCATAGTGCCGAGGATATACGAGCTGGCAGACCTTAAGCTGGGCTTGACCCTGGCTCTTTCTCTCCATGCTTCATCCCAGGAAAAAAGGGAGAAGCTCATGCCCATAGCCTCCACCTATCCTTTGGATGAGGTGATGGAAGCCTGTGACTATTACTTTGAAATGACAGGCCGCAGGATGTCCTATGAGTACAGCCTGATCGCCGGAGTCAATGACGGAGATGAGGATGTGGATGGGCTTTTGGGACTTTTGGCAGGGAAAAATGCCCACTTAAATCTGATACCCATAAACCCCATATCGGAGCGGGACTACGAGCCTCCTGATATGAAGGCAGCCCGGGATTTTCAACATAAACTTGAAAAAAATGGAATAAATGTTACTATTAGAAGAAGCATGGGTGCCGACATAGACGGTGCATGCGGACAACTTAGAAGGCACTATGACGTAAAGCTGTAGATATATATTCAGCTTATGAATTTTGGAGGAATGGATAGCTATGTTATTTTTTGCTATCACAGACAAGGGCAGAATAAGAGAGTCCAATCAGGACTATGTATTTGCATCTGACACCGGCACGGGAGCGCTTAACAATCTTTTTGTCATCGCTGACGGGATGGGCGGCCATCTGGCAGGTGAATTTGCTTCCGAACATGCGGTACAGATCGTCCTTGATGAGATCAGAAAAAAAGAGAAAAAGGAGCCGGTGCCGGTGCTGGAATCAGCCATTAACGCTGCCAATGCCGGGATATACGATATGGCTCAAAAGGATATCACCAAGCTTGGCATGGGGACTACCATGGTGGCAGCCACTTTTTATGACGGACATCTGTATGTGGCAAATGTGGGAGACTCGCGTCTTTATGTGATGAAAAACGGTATCCTGACCCAGATCACCCGGGATCATTCCGTGGTGCAGGAGCTTATAAGCAGCGGAAATCTGGACAAAGACTCCGAGATCGCCCGGGAGAAAAAGCACGTTATAACCAGAGCTGTAGGGGCAGAGCCGGAGGTAAGGGTGGACATATTTGATGTTGCCTATGAGGATATCGACCAGGTGCTCATGTGTACAGACGGTCTTTCCAATATGGTCAGTGATGAGGACATAGAAAAAGTCCTGGCAGGTGAAAGTAAGGTTAAGCAAAAGGCGCTGAGTCTTTTGGATATGGCTTTGAAAAACGGTGGCAGGGACAATGTTACTCTGCTTTTGATAGATGTTCGGGAGGAGATGTGAGATGTTAGAAAATGGAACTTACCTTGCTGACAGATATGAGATACTTGAAAAAGTAGGTGCCGGCGGCATGAGTGATGTATATAAAGCCATGGATCACTCACTGGGACGGGAGGTTGCAGTCAAGGTTTTAAAATCAGAATATGCGCAGGATTCCGGCTTTGTCTCCAAATTCCGTCAGGAGGCTCAGGCTGCAGCAGGACTTGAGCATCCCAATATAGTAAATATTTATGATGTGGGCGCCGAAAACGGCATGTACTATATCGTAATGGAGTACGTGGAGGGCATCACCCTCAAGACCTATATTTCCAAAAAAGGCCAGCTTACCTACAATGAGGTCATTTCCATTGCAATCCAGGTGGGCAGAGGTATAGAAGCGGCACATAAAAAGGAGATAGTACACCGGGATATAAAGCCCCAGAATATAATCATTTCCAAGGAGGGCAAGGTCAAGGTTACAGACTTCGGTATAGCCAGAGCTGCCACCTCCAATACCATCAATGCGGATATCATGGGATCGGTTCATTACTCATCACCGGAGCAGGCGAGAAACGGCTATGTTACATACCAGAGTGACATCTATTCCTTAGGTATAGTCATGTATGAGATGTGCACGGGACGGGTGCCCTTTGACGGTGATACCACAGTGGCGATTGCACTGCAACATCTTCAGGGGGAGATGGTGCCTCCCGGAAAGTATGCACCGGATCTGCCCATATCCGTGGAAAAGATCATCTTAAAAGCCACTCAGAAAAACCAGGATCGCAGATACGGTTCTATGGAGGATATGCTAAGTGACTTAAAGCGCGCATTGGTCAATCCCGAGGAGGATTTTGTCACCATACCCGACGGGGATGAGGCGGAAAAAACCAGAGTCATTACAGATGATGAGGTCAAAAAGATACAGGAGCAGGCAGGGATCATAAATGACGAGCCTGTAAAAAAGACACCAAAGACCAATAACAATGTTAGACGTCCGGAGCCTGTGATAGACGAAGAGGATGATGAGGATGACGACGGACTCATAAATCCCAAGATGGACAAGGCGATCCGCATCATGGGAATAGCTGCGGCTGTAGTGATAGTGGTGCTGGTGATATATCTGGTGGGCAGCTTTTTCGGGCTTTTCCACTTTGGAAAAAAGACCGCAGAAGAGACCACAGAGGAACCCCAGGTTGAGCAGGAGACCACAGAGGAGACCGGCGACATAGAGATGCCCGATCTTTTGGGAATGACAGAGGATGAGGCAAAGCTTGCCTTAAGGGAGCTGGGTCTGGGCTATCACAAGACAGGAGAGGCTTCTTCGGAAGACTACGAAGAGGGACAGATCATAGAACAGTCCGTGGCAGCCGGAAGCACGGTTGAGAAAAATACCACCGTAGAGGTGACTCTTTCCTCAGGAAAGGGAGAAATAGAGATCCCGGATGTAAAGGGGCAGGATGAAGCCAATGCCAAATCCGCACTTAACGGAGCCGGATTCCAGGTCAATGTGACCTATGAGCACAGCAAGGAAGTGGAGCAGGGCAAGGTAATTTCCCAGACTCCTGATGCAGCCTCCAAGGGCAAGGAGGGAGATACCGTAACCATCCTTGTAAGCCAGGGAGTGGAATCCGTAAAGGTTCCCACCCTGACAGGAAAGACCCAGCAGGATGCCTCCACGGCTCTTTCTGATGTGGGACTGACTTTGGGCAATGTGACCTCGGAGTATTCCGACAGTGTGGCAGAGGGACTTGTGATCTCCCAGAGCACTGCCTCCGGCAGCTATGTGGATATAGGAAGCTCTGTATCTGTGGTTATTTCAAAGGGTGCCGAGTCAGTGTACTACAAGTACACCTGGGATGTGGATCTGGGTGAATACGATTCCGCCTATGTGGTGCTGACGGATGCCTCCGGCAATGAGCAGTACAAGGGCTCAGTGGATGACGGGGATACCTGCAGTGCCTCGGGCATGACTACAGAGACGGGAACCCTTACCTACTACGTGGACTCCAGCAGATCAGAGGAGATAAGCTCCGGATCGGTGAAATTTAAAAAGCAATGACAGAGGGACGTATCATAAAAAGTCTGGCGGGTTTCTACTATGTGGACACCGGGATCGGAGTATACGAATGCCGTCCCAAGGGGATATTCAGAAAGCAGGGGATCAAGCCCCTTACCGGGGACAATGTCTCTATATCCATTACCCATGAGGGTGATATGGAGGGACAGATAGAAGAGATAAGGGAAAGAAAAAACATGCTTATCCGTCCCCCTGTGGCAAATGTGGATCAGGCACTGGTGATCTTTGCCATCAAAAATCCCAATATAAACACGGGACTTTTAGACCGGTTTTTAGTCTGGATGGAAAGCCAGGGAGTGGAGATCATACTTTGCATCAATAAAACGGATCTTATGCAGGAGGATGAAAACGAGGCAGGGGTTTTAGTATCACGGTACAGAGATATCGGCTACAGAGTGATAGAGACCTCAGCACGGACCGGAGAGGGTCGTGAGGATCTGATAGAGGTTTTAAGAGGAAAGGTCACTGCCGTGGCAGGTCCCTCGGGAGTGGGAAAATCCTCACTGATAAACCTTATTCAGGATGAGGTGGTAATGGAGACCGGGGATCTGATGAAAAAGCACATGAGCGGCCGTCAGACCACCAGACACTCGGAACTTTTATATGTGCCCGGGGCAGCGGGATATATTATGGATACCCCCGGATTCGGAGCTGTGGAATTTTCCCATATAGAACCGGAGGAGCTGGGAGATAATTTCCCGGAGATAAGAGAGTGGAAAGCCGATTGCAGGTTTTCGGGCTGTGCCCACGTGGGAGAAGCTGGTTGTGCCGTAAAGGAGCACATGGATCCTGAACGGTATGACCACTATGTCAGATTGTATAGCGAGATCAAAGATCAGAAGAAGTATTAAAAGATAGAGGATAAGGATATGAATTGCTTGGCACCTTCGATATTGGCAGCGGATTTTGGAAAACTTGCAGAGGCAGTGACTGCAGTTGATGATGCAGGGGCACAGTACCTCCATTTTGATGTAATGGACGGACACTTTGTGTCAAATATATCCTTCGGGCTGCCGGTTTTAGAATGTGTGCGTCCCCTGACAGAGAGGATACTGGATGTACATATGATGGTGGAGTCACCGGAGCGTTTTATCTTAGACTATGCCAAAGCCGGTGCGGATATCATAACCGTTCACGCAGAGGCAACCAACCATCTGGATCATTGCATTGACCTGATCAAATCCCAGGGGATCATGGCAGGGGTGGCTCTTAATCCCGCCACACCTCTTTCGGAGCTGGAGTATATACTGCCGGAGGTGGACATGGTGCTTCTTATGTCCGTAAACCCTGGATACGGCGGACAGAAATTCATAGGCTATGTTTTGGACAAGTTAGAAGCCCTTTCAAGGATCCTTGAAAAAAAGGGCCTTAAGACTGATGTGGAAGTGGATGGGGGAGTTTGTGTGGATAATACCCCGGAAATTTTAGCCGCCGGAGCGAATATATTAGTAGCCGGATCAGCAGTTTTCAATGGTGATATCGGTGAAAATGTGAGGAAATTTTTAGAGGTTATGTAATGAAAAACAAATTTATAAAATACCTTATAACGACGGTATTATCAATGGCATTAGCAGTTACCGGTATAGAGGGAGCTGCTTCTTTTTATTATGATATTTATGAAAGCGACAATGTAACTGCAGCATCCCAGCCGGAATACACCTACAGGGGCATTGACGTAAGCAAACATCAGGGAGACATAGACTGGGCGCAGGTGGCGGCAGCAGAAAATGTGGACTTTGTTATTTTACGGTGCGGCTATGGCAGCAATACCACCGAACAGGATGATGAAAAGTGGGAGGAATATGTGAGTGCCTGTGAGGAGTACGGTATTCCCTACGGAGTGTATCTCTATTCCTATGCCACCAATTCCGACAGGATAGATTCGGAGGTCAATCATATAAAGAGGCTTTTAAAGGGACACACCCCCTCTCTTCCCATATATCTGGATATGGAGGACAAGTCGGTGATAGAAGCCTGCTCCGCCTCCCAGATATCAGCGCTGGCAAAGCGGTTTTGCAAGAAGATGGACAATGCGGGATATAGAAGCGGTATATATGCAAGCTTGTATTACTGGTATGCCTATCTGGATGAATTTGCCAAAAACGATAACCATTATCACTGGGTCGCCCAGTATAATTCCGACTACTGCGCCTATGCAGATGAGGAGCTGGTAGAGGAGTATAATAAATCCTGGGCTGTATATCAGGACTATCACAGATATGAGACCTGGCAGTATTCCTCCACGGGTTCCGTGGCAGGGATCTCGGGAAATGTGGATATGAACTACTGGTATGGCAGCATGGATCTCATAAGCACAACCACCTCCACTAATACGACAGGTGGCATAAAGCTTCAGTGGAACCAGACTCCCCAGGCGGCATCCTACTATATCTACCGTAAAGAGGATGGTGGGGATGAATCCTATGAGGAAATAGATCAGGTGGATGCGGATACCCTTACCTATCTGGATGAGCTTGCTGACGGAGGGGTGACCTATGACTACAAAATAAAGCTTCGTACAGGCTCCGGCTTTACGGAGGCAGGACCCAAATCGGTTATCCTAAGACTTAATGATCCTGCCATAAAGTCAGTGGCAAACTACGCCAAGGGAATGAAGGTGACCTGGGGCAAGGTGGCAGGAGCCAGCGGATACTATCTGTACCGCAAGACCTCTGCTGACGACAGTTGGGAGAAGCTTGACACCATTGAGGGCAAAGCCAATGTGACCTATAAGGATACGGATGTAAAGGCAGGAAAGCGCTATTACTATACCGTAAAGGCATACAGTGACGAGGGCTATAAGAGTGCCAAGGACAGTGAGGGAGATTCCTATTATCGCCTGGCATCCCCGGGACTTGATACGATATCCGCCAAATCCTATGGTATGTATATCTCATGGAATGAAGTGGCAAAGGCAAGCGGATACTATATCTACCGGAAGTCCTCATTAGACGGCAGCTATGAGCAGATAGCCGAGGTGACAGATGGAGATACCACCGAGTACAAGGACAAGTCCGTGGCATCCAAAAACGGCAAGAACTACTATTATACAGTCCGGGCATATATCACCAAGGGTGAGAAAAACTACAGGAGTTCCATGGATACAGCCGGTCTGTACTATTACAAGCTTTTGGCTCCTGAGCTTAAAAAGGCTGTAAAGAAGTCGGGCTATAACAAGATCACCTGGGAGGAAAATGAAAAAGCAACAGGCTACATCATTTACAGAAAGACCAAAAAATCAGGCTCCTGGAAGAAGGTTGCCATGATTGAAGACGGCGGCAAAACAGCCTACAAGGATACTGATGTGAAAAAGAACAAGACCTACTATTACACAGTGCGCTCCTACAGGGTAAAGGACTCCGTAAAATACATAAGCCACTACGATACCACAGGCCTTAAAATAAAAAGGTAACTGTTGAAGAATCCGGGATCAGGTTGTATAATTAAGGTGGTAGACTTTTTTAAGGAGATCGGGTATGAATGTAGGCGGCATAAATGCAGCATTAAGTGCATATAAGCCGGCCTTCTCATCAGGATGGGGAGCCGACGGAGGACGTGCAGCTTCCACTGTAGGAGGTGCCTTTGGTACCGCCATGGTGGATGGGCAGGTAGAAAATCTGCGGGCTGACGGTCGTACCGTAGAGGGCAAGGATCCCAATGCCAGACCCGGCTTTGAATCTTCGCCGGAAAAGTGCAGGACTTGTCGTGAGAGAAAATATCAGGACGGTTCTGATGAAGAGGTTTCCTTTAAAGCTCCTACCCATATTTCCCCCAATGCAGCAGGGGCGGCAGTCAGAGCCCATGAGGGGGAGCATGTGAGCAATGCCTACAAAAAGGCAGCTATGGAAGGAGGCAGGGTGCTCCACTGCGGAGTAGCCATACACACCGCCACCTGTCCGGAGTGCGGCAGGACCTATGTCTCCGGCGGTGTCACCAATACCACCATTGCCACCCCCAAGGATGATCCTTACCAGAGGGCAGCCAAGGGTATCTTAGACGACATAGGAGTGGGAGGCAAAGCAGACTATACAGTATGAGCAGGGGCAGCACAGCCCCTGCTTTTTTAATGATTGACAAAAAAAACTAAACTAATATAATCATAAAGGTAGTATTAATTTCGAGACAGGGTGTGATTCCCGACCGGCGGTATGTAGGGGCAGATCGTATATGATATGCCCGGACGAAGCCCGCAACCCGATCTTCGGTGGATCCGGTGAGACTCCGGAGCCGACAGTTACAAGATTATAGGTCTTGTAGTACAGTCTGGATGAGAGAAAGGAGAACATTATGAAAACAAGAAACCTTGCGGTTGCCGGCATGCTGTCGGCGTTGGCTTTTGTGTTGCAGTACTTTGAATTTCCGGTGCCTCTTATGCCGGCATTCATCAAGATGGATCTGTCGGATCTGCCGGGGCTTATAGGAGCCTTTGCACTTGGACCCTGGTACGGGGTAGCCATCTGTCTGGTTAAAAACATCCTCCATATGGCGGTATCCCAGTCAGCTTTGGTGGGAGAGATGTGTAACTTTATTTTAGGCGCATCATTTGTGCTTCCTGCCGGGATCATATATGGCATGAAAAAGACAAAAAGGAATGCCATCATTGGAGCCCTTTCAGGTGCGGTGATAATGGCGATCTTTTCCTTCCCCTCAAATCTGTTTTTGACATACCCTATGTATATCAATCTATATGGAATGAGTGAGGAGACCATCATTGAGGCATATCAGATGATACTTCCAAGGGTGGAGACCCTGCCCCAGTGTCTTTTGGTCTTTAATGTGCCCTTTACCTTTGTAAAAGCCATGCTGTCGGTGGTGATCACGCTTTTCATCTACAAGCCCCTGTCACCCATACTCCACGGAGGATCGGATCGGGGCAGAAAATAAGAGGTTTAATATATGGAAGAAAAAAAGCTGGATATCAGCATAGATGCGGATGATATGTACCGCTTTCAGATGTATCATATATATCACTCCGGTCAGGGGATCCTTTCCATAGTCTTGGGGATCCTAAGTATAGTGGTGGCTATAGCGGCGCCAATAATGGCACCGGACAGGATACAGACTCTGGACATAGTTTTTTATGCAGGGGTGGGTATAGTCTTTCTCGCCTATTATCCTGTGGCTCTTAAGAAAAAAGCCCCCCAACTGATCAAGAATTCACCCACCCTTTCCCATCCGCTTCACTACACCTTTGATGAAAAGGGGATCACGGTTTTAGCTGATGAAGAAGCTGATCTGCCGGAGGGAGAGGACAAGGCATTTTTGCCCTGGGAGAGTATATATAAAGCCGTGTCCACAAAGGAGCAGCTTTTGATCTACTCCAACAAGATAAATGCCTACATACTGCCTCTGGCACAGATAGAGGGCTATGATGAGATAAAAAAACTCATTGTCTCCAAGGTGCCCTCCCACAGGGTGAGTCTGAAATGATGGAAAGCAGGGTATACGAAACCAATAGTCCCAAAGAGACAAAGCTTTTTGGACAAAAGCTGGGAGAAGCTGCCAAAGCCGGAATGATCATAACCCTTGACGGGGATCTGGGGGCAGGAAAGACCCTTTTTGCCCAGGGCTTTGCCATAGGACTCGGTATAAATGAACCCATAAACAGCCCCACCTTTACCATACTGCAGGAATACGAGGGGGGACGACTCCCCCTCTACCATTTTGATGTTTACCGCATTGGTGATCCTGAGGAGATGGAGGAAGTGGGGTTCTTTGATTATATTTACGGCGGGGGAGTATCCCTGATAGAGTGGTCTAAGCTTATTGATGAGCTGATACCCAAAGAGGCTATGCGCATCACCATAGAGAGGGATTTCTCAAAGGGCGAGGACTACAGACGAATAACCATAGATGAGGGACTTTATGAAGATTTTAGCGATTGACTCATCCGGCCTTGTGGCATCTGTGGCAGTGGTGGAGGATGACAGGCTTTTGGGAGAGTATACCATTGATTATAAAAAGACCCACTCCCAGACACTTTTACCAATGATAGATGCCTTATCCTCCATGATAGAGCTGGATCTGAATACGCTGGATGCCATAGCGGTGGCGGCGGGACCCGGAAGCTTTACTGGACTTCGGATAGGATCTGCCACAGCCAAGGGACTGGGACTGGCTCTTAATATACCTCTGGTGGGAGTGCCCACGGTGGATGCTCTTGCCTATAATCTGTATGGGGTTACTGAGCGGATATGTCCCCTTATGGATGCCAGGAGAAATCAGACCTACACCGGCTTATACAGGTTTTCTTCGGATCACAGCTTTGAGGTGATACATCCTGCGTGCGCCCTGCCCCTTGAGGAAATAATAGAAGTGATAGACGGCTCCGGTGAACCTGTTATTTTTTTAGGTGACGGAGTCCCTGTTTTTAAAGAGCAGATCGAAAAAAGCTGCAAAGCGCCCTACAGCTTTGCTCCTGCGGGATTTAACCGGCAAAGAGCAGCGGCAGTGGCAGATTTGGCACAGATATATATAAAAGAGGGCAAAGCCCAGGATGCCGGGGATTTCAGACCCAATTATCTGAGACTGTCCCAGGCGGAGCGGGAGAGACTCGAAGCAGGAGGAAAGCTTGATGAGCCCACTGTGTGATAAAAAGGCAGATATAAGGGTAAGTGAATCCCTGATTTCCGAGGCTAAGGAGCTTTCCGCTATATCGGCTGCCTCCATGACCAGTGCCTGGTCTCACTCTGATTTTTGTGATGCCATAGAGGGAGCCCATGCCCTCTGCTTAAGCGCCTACCATAAGGATGCCTTGGCAGGATATGTGATCATGTATCATGCCGCTGATGAGGGAGAGATACCCTCGGTGGCTGTAAAAGAAAGCGTAAGACGACAGGGGATAGGTCACGCCCTTATGGAGGAGCTTTTTTTAAGGGCAAAAGAAAAAGGAATAAGCAGGCTTTTTTTAGAGGTAAGAGAGAGAAATAAACCTGCTATTTCCTATTATGAAAGCCACGGGTTTTTATGCGCCGGCAGGCGACCCGGATTTTACAGCGATCCCGTAGAGGATGCTTTGATCTATGCTACAATGATAAGATAGAGATACGGAGTAGATAATGTTAGATGTATGTTTGCTGGGATGCGGAGGGATGATGCCCCTGCCAAAGAGATGGCTTACAAGCCTTCTTACCAGATATAACGGAAGTTCCCTTCTGATAGACTGCGGGGAGGGGACCCAGATCGCCATGAAGGAGGCGGGGATGTCCTCCAATCCCATAGACACCATATGCTTCACCCATTACCATGGGGATCATATAGCAGGGCTTCCGGGACTTCTTTTGGGCATGGGAAATTCCGACCGTACCGACCCTGTGGTGATGATCGGACCAAAGGGACTTTCCCATGTGGTAAATTCCTTAAGGGTCATTGCACAGGAGCTGCCTTTTGATATAATCTACAAGGAGATAACAAAGGAAGAAGAGGAGTTTTTTGAGCACGGCTATCACATCAGGGCTTTTCGTGTCAGGCACAATGTGACCTGTTACGGATATGTCATAGATATCCCCAGGGCGGGAAAGTTTGATGTGGAGGCTGCCAAGAGCCAAAATATCCCCATAGTTGCCTGGAATCCTCTCCAAAAGGGACAGACCATAGAAATAGACGGCATTACCTACACTCCCGACATGGTCATGGGACCTGACAGACGGGGCATCAAGGTGACATACTGTACGGATACCAGACCCTGTGAGAGCATAGTTAAAAATGCAAAGGCTTCGGATATTTTTATCTGTGAGGGAATGTACGGCGACAAGGAAAAATTTCCGGATGCCAAAAAGAAAAAGCATATGATGTTTACGGAAGCTGCAAAGCTGGCAAGGGACGCAGAGGTAGATGAACTTTGGCTTACCCATTTTTCACCCTCTTTAGTCAATGGCAGGCAGTATATGAAAGAGGTGCGCTCCATCTTTCCCCGGGCTCATCTGGGAAAGGACGGGAAGTTTGTGGAGCTTAACTTCATAGATGAGGAATAGTTATAAGTCAGTAGGGATCAAAGGAGTCGCAAATGAAAAATGTGCTCAGAATGGTGATACTGGTCATATGTATGGCGGTGCTCATAGTGGGGTATTATTTTTACCTGTCCAGAAGGGACAGCGGAAATAGCGAAGAGGATACCATCCAGGCTGAAAGCGAACTGTCAAAGGTCCTGGCAAAGGATTTTTCAAAGGAGTATCCCGAGACCCCCAGATCAGTGATCAAGTGGTACAACCGTATCATCATGCTTTACTATGATGAGGAGACTGAGGATGCTGATGTGGAAAAGCTCTGCGATCAGGCAATGATGCTTTTTGACGCAGATCTTTTGCAGGCAAATCCCAGAGAGTTTTACCTGGCAAATGTAAGAGGTGATATAACCGATTACAGGGACCGGGGCAGGGAGATCAGAAACAGCTCGGTGCAAAGCTCCGGTGATGTGGAATACAAGACCATAAAGGGTCGGGAATATGCCTATGTCATAGCCTATTATTTTACCAAAGAGGGCAGCACCTATGAGCGCACCTACCAGAAATTTGCCCTGAGAAAAGACGAGATGGGCAGGTGGAAGATATTGGCATTTATGCTGACGGATGAGGATGGAAATACCATAAGATGACTAAAATTTTAGCAATAGAGAGCTCCTGTGACGAGACGGCAGCAGCCGTGGTGATAGACGGGAGAGAAGTAAAAAGCAATGTGATATCCACCCAGATACCGGTGCACACCCTCTACGGAGGAGTGGTGCCGGAGATAGCCTCCAGAAAACACATAGAGCGGATAAACCGGGTGATCGAAGAGGCTCTTATACAGGCTGATATGACATTGGATGATATGGATGTAATAGCGGTGACCTACGGCCCCGGTCTGGTGGGGCCTCTTTTGGTGGGGGTGGCAGAGGCAAAAGCCATAGCCTATGCAAAAAAGAAGCCCCTGGTGGGAGTCCACCACATAGAAGGACATATCTGTGCAAATTATATTGAGTATCCTGATCTTGCTCCCCCATTTTTATGTCTGGTGGTCTCGGGAGGTCACACCCATTTGGTAAGGGTGGTGGATTACGGCAAATACGAGATATTAGGTAGGACGGTGGATGATGCCGCAGGAGAGGCTTTTGACAAGGTGGCAAGATCCATAGGCTTAGGATATCCCGGCGGACCAAAGGTAGAGGAGGCAGCCAAAACAGGAGATCCCTATGCCATAGATCTGCCCCGGGCAAAGGTGGGAGACAGCGAATACGATTTCAGCTTTTCAGGACTTAAATCCGCAGTATTAAACTATATAAACAGGGAGCAGATGGCAGGGCGACAGGTGAATCCAAATGATCTGGCGGCATCCTTTCAAAGAGCTGTGGTGGATGTTTTGGTGGATCACGGCATGCGCTCTGTGGAGGAGTATAAGGCAGACAGGTTTGCCATAGCCGGAGGCGTGGCATCCAACGGCAGCATCAGATCTGCCATTGCCGCCGCCTGCAAAGCCCGGGGCGTGGAGTTTTTCTGTCCGGCACCCATACTCTGTACCGACAATGCAGCCATGATCGGAGCTGCAGCTTATTATGAATACATGGCAGGCAGAAGGGACGGATGGGATCTGAATGCCGTTCCCAATCTGAAGTTAGGCGAGAGATGACATATTCGGCTATAGTCCTTGCAGGCGGCAGTGGTCGCCGCATGGGACAGGAAGTTAAAAAACAGTATATGCAGCTTTGTGATAGACCTGTGATATACTATCCCCTGGCGGCTTTTGAAAAAAGTGGAGTAGATGAGGTGATACTTGTGGTGTCACCGGAGGATGAGGACTTTGTCAGGGAGGACATCCTGAAAAAGTACAGCTTTTCAAAGGTGAGTCATATAGTGGGATCGGGAGAAGAGAGATATGATTCCGTGTACAACGGGCTTAAAGCTGCCTCCGGAAAATATGTGCTGATACATGACGGAGCCAGAGCCTTTGTCACCGTGGATATAATAGAGTCTGCCATGGAGGCTGTAAAAACCTTTGGAGCCTGTGTAGTGGGTATGCCTGCCAAGGACACCATAAAGATCTCGGACGAAGAGGGCTTTGTATCCCAGACCCCCGACAGGAACAGACTCTGGACCATCCAGACTCCCCAGTGCTTTATCAGGGATGAGCTGATATCTGCTTACGAAAAACTTAGGCAGACGGAGGATGGATTTTTGGGCATTACGGATGACGCCATGATAATGGAGCGCATGGGTCATAAAAGGATCCGGCTGATAGAGGGCTCCTACGACAATATTAAGCTTACCACACCGGAGGATATTTCCACCGGCATGAGTATAATAGAAAGATATCAAAAAGGAGAATGACTATGTCCTGTACTACAATACTTGTTGGAAAATACGCATCTTATAACGGAAGCACCATGATCGCCAGAAATGACGACTGTGCGGCAGGAACCTATACAGCCAAGCATATGGTTCATGTGGATCCAAAGGATCTGCCCGAGGTCTATAAGCCTGTGATATCAAAAGCGGAAATTCCCATGCCTGAGGGTGCCATGCATTTTATCTGTGTGCCGAACTCGGATCTTACGGAAGAGGGCATCTGGGCTGCAGCGGGAGTGAATGAAAAAAATATATCCATGACAGCCACAGAGACCATCACCAGCAATGAAAGGGTCTTAGCAGCAGATCCCCTTTGGGAAACAAAAAAAACAGAGGGCAGGGAAGAGGCTGCCGGAGGAATAGGTGAGGAGGATCTGGTTTATCTGGTTTTGCCCTATATAAATTCTGCCAGAGAGGGTGTACTTCGGGTGGCAGAACTTTTGGAAAAGTACGGCACCTACGAAATGAACGGTATGGCTTTTAGTGATGAAAATGAGATCTGGTACTTGGAGACCGTGGGAGGTCATCATTTTCTGGCAAAAAGGGTGCCGGATGAGGGCGTGGTGATAATGCCAAACCAGTTGGGGCTGGACAGATATGACTTTACGGATGCCTTTGGTGACCAGGAAGAACATATATGCTCACCGGATATGATGGAGTTTATCGAAGAAAACCATCTGGATCTGGAGGGGGATGACTTTTTCAACCCCAGGACTGCCTTTGGCAGCCATGATGATGCGGATCATGTGTACAATACCCCCAGAGCCTGGTATATGGGACGCTATCTCTGCCCCGGTTCCTACAAATGGGATGGTGAGGATGCAGATTTTAACCCCTATTCGGATGATATACCCTGGTGCCTGACACCGGAGAGGCTCATTACACCGGAGGATGTAAAATACCTTTTGTCCAGTCACTATCAGGGCACACCCTATGACCCTTATATGAGCTACGGAGACCGGAGCATGAGCGGAGCATTCAGATCCATTGGCGTAAACCGCACATCATTTATGTCTCTTGCAGAGCTTCGGGAGGATGGGGAGCCCCTGTTTGAAATCTGTTTTGGATCCAATGTGTTCAATGCCATGATACCGCTTTACGGCAATGTGAGAACCATCCCTGAGTATTTCGGTTATACACCCGAAAAGCCGGATACAAAAAGTTTTTACTGGGCAAACCGCATGATAGGGGCTTTGGCGGATGCAAGCTATAAGACCAGCTTAAACCATGTGGAGAGATACCAGCTTGATGTCACCGGCAAATGCAAGGCGGTAATTAAAAAATACGACAAACTCATAGCAGAAGAAAATGACAGTTCAAAGATAATGAGTCTCTGTGAAAAATCCAATGAAGAGATAGCCGCTATCACAGAGGAAAAGACAAACGGTCTTTTGGACAAGGTGCTTTATGAGGCGAGCAATATAATGAAAAACGCCTATGCCAGATCAGACGCATAGGGGCGAGTTGATATAGAGGAGGAAATATTGAATGAACATGGAGTTTTTAAGAGAACTGCCCTCGGCAAGGGTGGTAAAGGAGATGTATCCCTTATCGGATGCTGCGGTCAAAAAGAAAAAGGAAAATGACACCGCCATCCAGTCTATTTTTACCGGAGATAGCAATAAGCTTCTGTTAGTGATCGGTCCCTGCTCGGCAGACCGGGAGGACGCAGTCATAGAGTATATCGGACGTCTTAGGGAACTTCAGGAAAAGGTGGCAGATAAAATTGTGATCTGCCCCAGGATCTACACCAATAAGCCCCGAACCACAGGTGAGGGCTATAAGGGTATGCTTCACCAGCCGGATCCTGAGAGCGCACCGGATATGCTTAAGGGACTTATAGCCATAAGAAAGGTGCATATCAGAGCCTTGGAGGAATACGGTTTTTCCTGTGCTGATGAAATGCTTTATCCGGAAAACCACCCCTATCTGTCGGATGTGCTTTCCTATGTGGCAGTGGGTGCCAGATCCGTGGAAAACCAGATGCACAGGCTCACCTCCAGCGGACTCGATATTCCCGTGGGCATGAAAAATCCCACAGGGGGCATGATGTCTGTAATGATGAATGCCATGACGGCAGCCCAGCACGGACATACCTTTGTATACGCCGGATGGGAGGTACACAGCAAGGGCAATCCCTTGGCTCACGCCATACTTCGGGGCTATTCCCACAAGCAGGGCAGCAATGCCCCCAACTATCACTATGAGGACCTGAAATTCGTCAGCAATCTCTATGCAAAAAGCGACCTTATAAATCCTGCGGTAATAGTTGACACCAATCATGCCAATTCCAATAAGCAGTTCATAGAACAGCCCAGGATCGCAAAGGAGATCCTGCACAGCATGAGGCTGTCTGCTGATATCAAAAAGCTGGTGAAGGGCCTTATGATAGAGTCCTATCTGGTGGACGGAAACCAGAAGCCGGATGGAAATGTATACGGTCAGTCCATTACGGATCCCTGCCTGGGCTGGGAAAAGACCGAGCAGATGGTTTATGAGCTGGCGGATCTTTTGGATTAGAAAGAGAGGATAATAAATGTCTAAAATCTACAAGGGAGTAACTGAAATCATAGGCAAAACACCTCTGATGGAGATCACAAATATAGAAAAAAAGCTAAATCTTCCTGCCACAGTTTTAGTAAAGCTTGAAGGCTTAAATCCTGCCGGAAGCGTGAAGGATCGGGTGGCAAAGTCCATGATAGAGGACGCGGAAAAAAGAGGACTTTTAAAAGAGGGCTCCACCATCATTGAACCCACCTCCGGAAATACGGGTATAGGTCTTGCTGCCATTGCCGCCTCCAAGGGCTACAATGTGATACTGACAATGCCTGAGACCATGAGTATGGAAAGACGAAACATCCTTAAGGCATACGGAGCCAGACTGGTTTTGACAGATGGTGCCAGGGGTATGGAGGGAGCTATCGAAAAAGCCAAGGAGCTTAAAGAAGAGATTCCCGGAAGCATAATAGCAGGCCAGTTTGAAAACCCTGCCAATCCGGCTGCCCATAAGGAAACCACCGGACCTGAGATCTGGGAGGATACAGACGGAAAGGTGGATATATTTATTGCCGGAGTGGGTACGGGAGGTACCCTTACGGGAGTGGGAGAATACTTAAAAGAAAAAAATCCCGATATAAAGATCGTTGCTTTGGAGCCGGAGGATTCACCGGTGCTTTCACAAAAAAAAGCGGGACCTCACAAGATCCAGGGCATTGGCGCAGGCTTTGTGCCTGAGGTATTAAACACAGAGATCTATGATGAGGTGATTACAGCTTCATCAAAGGATGCCTTTGATACTGCAAAGCTTCTGGCTAAAAGCGAGGGGATATCCACCGGGATCTCATCCGGGGCAGCCCTTTTCGGAGCCATAGAGCTTGCCAGACGACCCGAAAACAAGGGCAAGGTAATAGTGGCACTGTTGCCGGACAGCGGAGACAGGTATTACTCTACCGAGATATTTATGGGTTAGTGTTATAGAGGGAGATATGGAATGTATACTGTTAATTTTAACTACAGCAAGCTGCCGGGAAGCTATCTTTTTTCGGATATAGCAAAGAGGGTGGCGGCATATAAGGAGGCGAATCCCGAGGCAAAGGTGATCCGTCTGGGAATAGGGGATGTGACCCTTCCCATAGCACCTTCGATTATAAAAGCCATGCACAAGGCTGTGGATGAGATGGGTGAGGCAGAAAGCTTTCACGGCTATGCCCCGGATCTGGGCTACGGCTTTTTAAGGGATGTGATCTCAGAGCATGACTATAAAGAAAGAGGGGTGGATATTGAACCGGATGAGATCTTTGTATCCGACGGAGCCAAAAGCGACTCGGGAAATATACAGGAGCTTTTTGGCACTGAAAATGTGATATCCGTTACGGATCCCGTTTATCCGGTGTATGTGGATTCCAATGTGATGGCGGGAAGATGCGGCACCTACATACCGTCCCAGCAGAAGTGGAGTGATATAGTATATCTTCCCTGCACTGCTGAAAACGGCTTTGTACCAGAATATCCAAAAGAAGTGCCGGACATCATATATCTGTGCCTGCCCAATAATCCCACCGGCACCACTCTTACAAAGGATCAGCTCCAGGGCTGGGTGGACTATGCGGCAAAAAACGGAGCCGTCATCATATATGATGCGGCATACGAGGCATATATCTCAGAGGATGAGGTGCCCCACAGCATATTTGAGTGTGAGGGAGCAAAAAGCTGTGCCATAGAGATCAGATCCTTTTCCAAAAATGCCGGATTTACCGGAGTGAGACTTGGCTTTACCGTGGTGCCCAAGGAGTTGAAGTGCGGAAATACTTCCCTTCATGATATGTGGGCGAGAAGACACGGGACGAAATTTAACGGAGCACCCTACATCATCCAAAGAGCAGGAGAAGCGGTCTACTCCCCGGAGGGACAAAAAGAGATAAGAGAGCAGATAGCCTATTACATGGAAAACGCTAAAGTCATAAGGGAGGGACTGCAGGAAGCCGGTTATGATGTGTACGGCGGAGTAAACGCACCTTATATCTGGCTTAAGACTCCAAAGGATATGACCTCCTGGGACTTTTTCGACTATCTTTTAAAGGAGAAAAATATAGTGGGAACTCCGGGCAGCGGCTTCGGTCCCAGCGGTGAAGGATACTTCAGACTCACTGCCTTTGGCACCCATGAGGATACAAAGGAGGCGATCAGCCGGATCACAAAGAATTCTTGACCAGAGAGTGTATTTATGGTACAATGTCACGGATTTTCAGATAGTCCCGATACGACCTGTGATCGGGGATCACATTAGACAAAAGTGGAGGAATCAGGTATGAAGCATATTAAGACTCTTAAGACAAAAAAGCTCAACAACACAGTTAAGACAGGTGGATGCGGTGAGTGCCAGACATCATGCCAGTCTGCCTGCAAGACATCATGCACTGTAGGCAATCAGAAGTGCGAGAACAGTAAGTAATTTTTTAGGGGTTTTAGTTTAGTATTAATTGAATAACAAACCGGGGGACCGGAGGGGTTAGTCTTTCCCTCCGGTCGCCTTGCTGTAAAAATACAGGTAACTATTCAGACAGAAAGGAGCCGATTTGGTTCACTGTTACAAAAACAACGGATACAATATCGTGCTGGATGTGGACAGCGGAGCCGTTCATGTATTTGATGATATCGCCTATGACATGGTGGGACTCTATGAGGACAATGACAGGGACGACATTTTCAGCAAAATGAAGTCCATGCATCCCTCAGTTTCGGAGGATGAGCTTGGCGAAGTATATGAGGAGATCGGACAGCTTAAAGAATCCGGAGACCTGTTTTCCGAGGATGTGTATAAGGACAGGGTCATTGACTACACCAAAAGACCCACAGTGGTAAAAGCTCTTTGCCTCCATGTGGCACATGCCTGCAATCTCTCCTGCAAATACTGTTTTGCCGAAGAGGGGCTGTATCACGGGAAAAAAGCGGAGCTTATGCCCTTTGAAGTGGGGAAGCAGGCTTTGGATTTTCTGATAGAAAACTCCGGCAGCCGTCACAATTTGGAGGTGGATTTCTTCGGAGGAGAACCTCTTCTCAACTGGCAGGTGGTAAAGGATCTTGTGGCATACGGCAGATCCGTGGAAAAAGAACACGACAAGCATTTCAGATTTACTCTTACCACTAATGGCGTACTTTTGGATGATGAGGTGATGGAATTTGTAAACCGGGAGATGGACAACGTGGTTTTGTCCATTGACGGACGTAAAGAGGTCCATGACAGGATGAGACCCTTTATCCGGGGAGACGGAAGCTATGACCTGATCGTTCCAAAGTTTAAAAAGCTTGCAGACTCACGTAACCAGGACAGATACTATGTGAGAGGTACATTTACCGCAGGCAACAAGGATTTTTCAAAGGATGTGCTTCATCTGGCGGATCTGGGCTTTAAGCAGATATCCGTGGAGCCGGTGGTGGCTCCTGAGGATGAGCAGTATGCCCTTACCATGGAGGATCTGCCTGAGCTTTACGAAGAGTACGACAGGCTTGCTGCGGAAATGGCAGAGCGGATGGATACCGACAGGGAGTTTAATTTCTTCCACTTTATGATAGATCTGGAGGGAGGTCCCTGTGTATATAAGAGGCTTTCAGGCTGCGGCAGCGGCACGGAATATCTGTCGGTGACTCCCACCGGGGAGCTTTATCCCTGTCATCAGTTTGTGGGAAATGACGGCATGAAGATAGGGGATGTGTATAATGGCATCCAGAATAAAGAACTTCAACAGGAGTTCAAGGGCTGCAATGTGTACTCCCGGAAAGAGTGCAGCGAATGCTTTGCAAAGTATTACTGCAGCGGAGGCTGCGCCGCCAATGCCTATCATTTTACCGGAGATATAAGAGGCACCTACGAGGTGGGCTGTGCTCTTATGAGAAAGCGGGTAGAATGTGCCATCATGCTTAAGGCTGCCCGGGAGCTAAAGGAGCAATAACCATTGTTTATAAGGGTACTAGTGTAGCTACAGCTAATTAAAAAGTGCTACACAAGCCCCTCAAAAATAATATAGCAAGGAGACAAAGGAAATGAAGCGAATGAAAAAGTGGCAGGGAGTTGTAAGTCTCATTTTGATCATTGCGATCATAGGGGGATTGGGCTTTTATGCCGCAACTATCATCAACGGAACAAAAAACCAGACAGATGACAGCTTAAAGCTGGGACTTGATCTGGCAGGCGGAGTATCCATCACCTATCAGGCAGTGGGTGGAAAATACACTGACGAGGAGATGGAGGATACGGTCTACAAGCTTCAGCAGCGTGTGGATTCAGAGCTGGGAGAAAACTCCTCTACCGAGGGTACGGTTTACCGTGTGGGTGATGACCGTATAGCAGTGGAGGTTCCCGGAGTCAAGGATGCCAACGAGCTTTTGGAGCAGTTGGGTTCACCCGGTGATCTGTATTTCATCCGTCACTTAAATGACAATGGAGATGAAAACTACACACTTGGGGATACAGGCTATGAGCTTACAGCATCCATAGAGGAACTCACTGCCAGCGGTGATGTGGTACTGACAGGTACAGATGTACAGTCTGCAGTAGCATCCTATGAGCAGGACAAAAACACCAGTGCACAGAAGCCTGTGGTACAGCTTACACTTAATGACTCAGGTACAGAGGCTTTTGCCGAGGCAACCAGAGCGGCCTATGCCAATAACGAAGACACCATAGCCATTTACTATGACGGCAAATTCGTAAGTGTGCCTTCCGTATCTGCAGAGATCACCAACGGTCAGGCAGTTATAAACGGTATGGAGGACTTTGAAGAGGCATCCTCTCTGGCAAGCTTCATAAGGATCGGTGGACTTAACGTACAGCTTGAGGAGTTGGAGTCAAGGGTAGTGGGAGCTACACTGGGATCTGACGCTTTGTCCACTGCATTTTTGGCAGCAGTAATAGGACTTATAATCGTAATGCTCTTTATGATCGCCATGTACAGGCTTCCCGGTTTGGCAGCATCTTTGGCACTCGCCATCTACTCGGTGATCATGATCGCTATATTATATCTGTATGACATTGCTCTTTCCCTTTCGGGTATTGCAGGTATCATCCTTTCCATCGGTATGGCGGTGGATGCCAACGTTATCATCTTTGCTCGTATCCGTGAGGAGATCGCTTCCGGCAAGGGTGTGGCAGCATCCATAGAATCAGGCTTCAAAAAGGCTTTGTCTGCTATTTTAGACGGAAATATAACCACCCTTATTGCCGCAGCAGTCCTCGGCGGACTTGGAAGCGGTATGGTAAAGGGCTTCGCTGTGACCCTGGCTATCGGTGTGCTTTTGTCCATGTTTACAGCTCTTGCGGTTACAAGATGGATCATGAGAAGCCTCTATGCAGTGGGGCTGACTGATGAAAAGCTTTACGGTCGCGCCAAGAAGGTCAAGGTCATTGACTTTATCGGAAAAAGAAAGGCATTTTTCGGAGTATCACTTTTAGTGATATGTATAGGATTGGTTTCAATAGGGGTACACAGTGTAAAGGGATACGGACTTAACTACAGCCTTGAGTTTTTGGGCGGTACTTCAACCACTGTAAACTTTGACAAAGAGTATTCCCTTTCTGAGATCGACAGCGACATAGTTCCTCTGGTATCAGAGATCACCGGTGACAATGATATCCAGACCTCAAAGGTTGATGACGGTACAGGCATTATCTTCAAGACCCGTACCCTCGATCTGGATGAGCGTGAAGCTTTAAATACCATGTTTGAAGAAAACTTTGGTATCACAGAGGACAAGATATCTTCAGAAAACATAAGCTCCACCATAGGTGGCGAGATGCGCAGACAGTCACTCATAGCAGTTATTGTGGCAGCCATACTGATGCTCCTTTACATCTGGTTCAGATTCAAGGATCTGAGATTTGCTTCATCTGCCATAATCGCACTGATCCATGACGTGCTTGTAGTGCTGGCACTTTACGCAGTGGCTCGTATCTCTGTGGGATCTGCGTTTATCGCATGTATGCTTACGGTTATAGGTTACTCTGTAAACGATACTATCGTTATATTTGACCGTCTCCGTGAGAATGCCCACGGTATGCTTAAAAAGGACGCGGAAAGTTATGCTGCCATGGCAAATGAGAGTATCTCCCAGACACTTTCCAGATCCATATCCACATCCATTACCACTGCCATCATGGTTTTGATGCTTTTGATCTTAGGTGTGTCAACCATCCGTGAGTTTGCCCTGCCTCTTTTGGTGGGTGTGATCTGCGGTACATACTCATCCATCTGTATCGCTACAGAGCTTTGGTATGTGATGAAGACCAGGATAGGTGTAAAAAAGAAATAAATAATAGTAAAAAGGAGCCAATATGTATTCAATAGACGATATCAGAAATGTTGACCCCGAGATTGCAGAGGTTATCTGCAACGAGTATGCCAGACAGTCAGACCACATAGAACTTATAGCTTCGGAAAACTGGGTTAGCCCGGCAGTAATGTCCGCCATGGGGTCGGTACTTACCAACAAGTACGCGGAAGGTTATCCCGGAAAGCGTTATTACGGCGGATGTGAGATAGTTGATGTGGCAGAGCAGCTCGCCATAGACAGAGCCAAAGAGCTTTTTGGTGCTGACTATGCAAATGTACAGCCCCATTCGGGAGCCCAGGCAAATATGGCTGTGCAGTTTGCTGTATGTGAGCCGGGAGACACCATCATGGGCATGAGCTTAGATCACGGCGGACACCTGACCCACGGAAGTCCGGTTAATTTTTCCGGCAGGTACTTTAATATAGTGCCCTATGGTGTAAATGATGATGGGTTTATTGATTACGACAATGTGATGAAGCTGGCAAAGGAGTGCAGACCCAAGCTTATAATTGCAGGTGCATCTGCCTATGCCAGAAAGATCGACTTTAAGAAGTTTAAAGAGATAGCTGATGAGGTAGGTGCCGTACTCATGGTGGATATGGCTCACATTGCAGGATTGGTGGCAGGAGGCATGCATGAGTCTCCGGTTCCCTATGCGGACATTGTGACTACCACCACCCACAAGACCCTTCGGGGACCCAGAGGCGGACTGATACTTGCCACCAAAGAAGCCAATGAAAAGTATAACTTTAACAAGGCTGTTTTCCCCGGTATTCAGGGTGGGCCTCTTATGCATGTGATAGCGGCAAAGGCAGTCTGCTTCAAGGAGGCACTGTCACCTGAGTTTTCCGACTATGCCAAAAACATAGTAAATAATGCCCAGGCTCTTTGCAAGGGGCTTATGGACAGGGGCGTATCCATAGTATCGGGAGGTACCGACAATCACCTGATGCTTGTAAATCTGGTTCCCAAGGATCTGACAGGTAAGGAAGTGGAGAAGCTTTTGGATAGAGCTCACATCACAGCCAACAAGAATACAGTACCAAACGATCCCAAGTCACCCTTCGTTACCAGCGGTATCCGTCTGGGTACTCCCGCCTCCACCAGCCGTGGTCTCGGAACAGATGACTTTGACAAGGTGGCAGATGCCATAGCAACCGTAATAAATGAAGGCGAGGCAGGAGTGGAAAAAGCCGGAGCCATCATTGCTGACATAGTTGCAAAATATCCCTTGAGCGGTAGGTTTTAGATTTGGCTATATAGGAGATAGATAGAGAATGATAGACATTAAATTTTTGCGTGAGAATCCTGATATAGTAAAGGATAATATTAGAAAAAAATTTCAGGACAAGAAGCTTCCTTTAGTGGACGAGGTCATAGAACTTGACAAAGAGGTTCGTGCTGTCCAGCAGGAGGGGGATGATCTCAGAAATCAAAAGAACGTGCTCTCCAAGCAGATCGGCGGTCTGATGAAGGAAGGCAAAAAAGATGAAGCCGAGGCAGTAAAGGCTGAGGTGGCAAAGAATGCAGAGCGCTTAGCTGAGTTGGAGGAGAAGCAGTCCACTCTCTCCGAGGAGATCAAAAAGAGGATGATGGTGATCCCCAACATCATAGATCCTTCGGTTCCCATAGGTGAGGACGACAGCAAGAATGTGGAGATCGAAAGGTTTGGTGATCCGGTGGTTCCCGATTTTGAGATCCCCTATCATACAGAGATAATGGAGCGCTTTAACGGCATAGATCTGGACGCTGCAGGAAAGGTGGCAGGCAACGGCTTTTACTATCTCATGGGAGATATTGCCAGACTTCACAGCTCCGTAATAGCCTATGCCAGAGACTTTATGATCGACAGGGGCTTTACCTACTGCGTACCTCCCTTCATGATCCGTTCCAATGTGGTGACCGGGGTCATGAGCTTTGAGGAAATGGATGCCATGATGTACAAGATCGAGGGAGAGGATCTCTACCTCATAGGTACCTCAGAGCACTCCATGATCGGTAAATTCATAGACACCATAAATGACGAGGAATCCCTGCCCTACACCCTTACCAGCTATTCACCCTGCTTCAGAAAGGAAAAGGGTGCCCATGGTATAGAGGAAAGGGGAGTATACCGTATACATCAGTTTGAAAAACAGGAAATGATAGTGGTCTGCAAGCCGGAGGAATCCATGGAGTGGTATGACAAGCTCTGGCAAAACACAGTGGATCTTTTCAGAAGTCTGGATATCCCTGTCCGCACCCTGGAGTGCTGCTCAGGAGATCTGGCAGATCTGAAGGTGAAATCCTGTGATGTGGAGGCATGGAGCCCCAGACAGAAGAAATACTTTGAGGTGGGAAGCTGCTCCAACTTAGGAGATGCCCAGGCAAGAAGACTTGGCATCAGAGTCAGAAGCGGCAAGGACAAATACTTTGCCCACACTCTTAACAACACAGTGGTGGCACCTCCGAGAATGCTTATCGCATTTTTAGAGAACAATCTCCAGGCAGACGGAAGCGTAAGGATCCCTGAGGTGTTGCAGCCGTATATGGGCGGCACGAAAGTGCTTATTCCTGCATAATCTTTCTAAGGTTTTTAAGGATCTCTTTACGAGATCCTTTTTTGTAATTATTGAAAAGTGCTACAATAGAGCGGATGATGGGGTGAAAAAATGTATATACAGCTTGAGGGTCAGATCCTTTATTATGAAAAAAAGGGTGAGGGAGATAAGGATCTCATTCTCCTCCACGGCAACGGGGAGGATCACAGCATATTTGATGAGCTGATATCGGCTTTGCCAAAGGATTATACCATATATGCCATAGACACCCGGGGACATGGGCTTTCCGCCACCCCCAGTGAGTATCACTATGAAGATATGGCAACGGATCTGATAAATTTTATAGAGGGTCTGGATATCAAAGCCCCCACTGTTTTTGGCTTCAGTGACGGAGGCATCACAGCCCTTTTAGCGGCATCAAAAAAGCCTGAGCTCTTTTCTGATATCATAGCCTGTGGGGCAAATTCAAATCCCAAGGGTCTCACCTTTTCGGCACGGTCGGAAATAAAAAAGCAGTTTAAAAAGAATGGAAGCCCCCTTACGGAAATGATGCTTAAGGAACCGGATCTGTCTGACGACATCCTAAAGAGGATCACCTGCCCGGTGCTTTTGGTCTACGGACAGCACGACATGGTAAAGGAAAAGGACGGAAAGCGGATGGCAGGGATCATACCGGACTGCAGGATGGAAGTGCTTCCCGGGGAGGATCACGGCAGCTATGTAATAGGATCGTCAAAGTGTGCCTGTTTTTTTTGCAATTTACAGCCATAAATGGTAGAATATTTGCAAACCGTGTA